>JAFGNC010000137.1 GCA_016927175.1 Gammaproteobacteria bacterium
GCGGGCCGCGCGAGCGGCGAGCGCGTCTGGCCGTTCCCGATGGACGACGACTACGACGAGCTGCTCAAGAGCGATGTCGCCGACGTCAAGCAATGCAGCGCCGAGAACGCCGGCGATCACATCCTCGGCGCACGCTTTCTCTCGCGGTTCGTGCCGAAGGAGATTCCCTGGGTCCATGTGGATCTCAGCGCGGGCCAGCACAAGGGCGGCCTGGCGCACATTCCAACGGAGATCACCGGCTTTGGCGTCCGGCTGACCGTCGAGCTTCTGACGCGCTCGACCCGCGGTGCCGGCGAGCTGGCGGAGCGCCTCGCGCCATGAGCCAGAACGAAGCGACGGCGCCCGTCGCCGAAGAACAGACCCCGCCGTCCCCGATCGCGGCTCGCTTTCGCGGCTTTCTACCCGTCATCGTCGATGTCGAGACCGGCGGCTTCAATCCCGCTACCGATGCGCTGCTCGAGATCGCCGCCGTGTTCGTGCATCAGGACGACGCGGGCGATCTTCGGCTGGGCGACAAGTCGCGCTATCTCGTCAAGCCGTTCCCGGGCGCGAATCTCGAGCCGGCTTCGCTGCAGGTGACCGGCATCGACCCCTATCATCCGCTGCGCCCGGCGCTGGACGAAGCGGACGCGCTGCGGCGGCTGTTCCAGGAAGTGCGCAAGGCGGTCAAGGACGCTCAGTGCAACCGCGCGATCCTCGTGGGCCACAATGCGTTTTTCGATCTGCAGTTCTTGAACGCGGCCGTCACGCGCAGCGGGGTCAAGCGCAATCCATTCCATCCGTTCTCGAGCTTCGACACGGCCACGCTCGGCGGCGTCGCCTACGGGCAGACGGTGCTCGGCAGAGCCGTCACCGCGGCAGGGTTCGACTGGGACGGCGACAACGCCCACTCGGCGCTGTACGACGCGGAGAAGACGGCCGAGCTGTTCTGCGCGATCGTGAACCGTTTCCGGCCGTTCTTCGAATCGGCGGCCGGCGCCGCGCCGCCCGCTCCCGCCGACGGCGGGAACGGGTGAACCGTCGGCGGGCGAGGCGCGAGCGGGCGCCCGCCCCGCGCTACTGCGTCTCGGAAGCGTTCGCGCTCTTGACGATCTCGGCGAGCTCGCCGGACTGATACATCTCGAGCGTGATGTCGCATCCGCCGATCAACTCGCCGTTGACGTACAGCTGCGGGAAAGTCGGCCAGTTCGAGTAGGTCTTCAGGCCTTCCCGAATTTCCGGATCCTCGAAAATGTTCACATACGCGAAATCCGCGCCGACGGCACGCAGCGCGGCGACGCTCTGCGCCGAGAAGCCGCATTGCGGGAAATCCGGGGTGCCCTTCATGTACAGCAGCACCGGGTAGTCCGCGAGCTGCTTTTTGATCCGGTCATTGACGTCCATCATCGATCCTCCATGCTCCCGCGCCGCTCGAATCCCCTGCACGTGGACGCCGGCCGGCTGGCCAGCGCCCTGAAGGCGATCGGGGAGGTGTGCTCGGAGCGGCCAAGAGTCGTTGAACTGCACTGGTCTGTCACCTATTCTTCTAGAGTCCTCTGGCCGGGGCAAGCCCGGGAGTGGCACCAGCAGAATCAATACCAAGAAATTCAACAGTCATAATTCCGGCCGCCGAATCGAGCACGAGCCCGCCCGCGCGGCCCTCGGAGGGGGAATCGATGAATCCACTGAACAGCATCAACGGAACGATCATCGCCGGCGTCGTGCTGGCCATCGTCATCGGCGTTCTGACGATGGGCATCTCCTTCAACGTCAACAGCCTGATCGTGTGGATCCACGTCCTCGCCGGCATCACGTGGATCGGGCTGCTGTACTACTTCAACTTCGTGCAGGTGCCGGCGCTGGCTGAGGCCGCGGCGGACACCGGAGGCCCGGGAGGCGCCGGCATCTCGAAGTACGTCGCGCCGCGGGCGCTCGCCTGGTTCCGCTGGGGGGCGGTCGTGACGTGGCTGTCGGGTGCGGCGTATCTCGGCCATCTCGGCCTCTTCGTCGAGGCGTTCACGCTCGGCCTCGCAGGGGATTCCGCCGGCGGGCTGCTCATCGGCGTCGGCGCCTGGCTCGGCACGATCATGCTGTTCAACGTGTGGGTGCTGATCTGGCCGAATCAGAAGAAGGTGCTCGGGCTGGTGGAGGCGAGCGCCGACGAGATCGCGAAGGCGCGGCGGGTTGCGTTCCTCGCGTCGAGAACGAATACACTGCTGTCCGTGCCGATGCTGATGAGCATGGTCGGCTTCGGGCACGGCGGCTTTTTCATCTAGAACTGCCTCGGCGGCGCGGAAGGGCGCGTCGAGGCTCGAATCCGAGCACGAGACGATGACCGCTCCGCCCTCTTCCGCACCGCCGGCAGTCGAAATTGCTGCCACCGTCACGCGCGCGCTCGCCGAGGATGTCGGCAGCGGCGACGTGACCGCCAGCCTCGTCGACGCCGCGGCCGCGGTGTCGGGCAGGGTGCGCTGCAAGGAGCCCGCCGTCCTGTGCGGCACGGCCTGGTTCGACGAGGTCTACCGGCAGGTCGACGGCGCGATCGCCGTGACGTGGCATTTCGCCGACGGTGACGAGATTGCGGCCGGCGCCGCCGTCTGCACGCTCGCCGGCCCGGCGCGCGGCATCCTGACCGGCGAGCGCACGGCGCTGAACTTCCTGCAGACGCTGTCCGGCACCGCCACCGTGGCACACCGGTTCGCGGCCGCCGTGGCCGGCACGGCCACGAAAGTGCTCGACACGCGCAAGACGCTGCCGGGCCTGCGCAGGGCGCAGAAGTACGCGGTTCGCTGCGGCGGCGCCGAGAACCATCGGCAGGGCCTCTACGACGCCGTGCTGATCAAGGAGAACCACATCGCGGCCGCGGGCGGCATCACGGCCGCCGTCGAACGCGCCGTCGCGGCGGCCGACGGGCTGATGATCGAGGTCGAGGTCGAGACGCTCGACGAGCTGCGGGAGGCGCTCGCGACGCCCGCGCATCGCATCATGCTCGACGACTTCACGCTGGATCAGCTGCGCGAGGCCGTCGCGATTCGCGATGCGATGGAGGGCGCGGCGGGCGGGTCGCGGAAGGCGCTCGAGGCCTCCGGCAGCGTCGATCTCGACACGCTGCGGGCGCTGGCCGAGACCGGGGTGGACTACGTGTCCATCGGCGCCATGACGAAGAACGTCAGGGCGATCGACTTCTCGCTGCGGCTCGACGACTGAAGACGGGGTCAGCGACTGAAAAAGGGGTCGACTGAAAAAGGAGTCAGGGCCACTGCTGTCCCATAAAGGGAAATGAAACAGGCTTAGCTCACTCTGCTCGTTA
>JAFGNC010000138.1 GCA_016927175.1 Gammaproteobacteria bacterium
AGCGACGCGGCGAGCTCCGGAGCGCCGCCTGCGGCCTCCAGGGCCGACGTGATCCGGGCCGCGGCCTGCCAGTCCTCCGCGCCGATCGCGCGCCTGACTTCGGCCGTCAGGCGCTGCTGCAGCTGCTGCCACGGCTCCTCGAGGCCCGGGTAGTCCGGGGCCTCCGCGCGCAGCGCCGCCAGGTCATTCAGGGCGCTGTCGTCGGCGGGCCCGATCAGCCTCCCCGCCTCCAGCCGCCTCACGCCGTCGGCGAGCAGCCGGGCCCGCCGCTCCTCGTCGCGCGCCGCGCGGGCCCCGTCGAGATCGATCCGGAGCAGCGCGAGCGCCTCCGGGTCCGCGCCGGCGCGCGCCGCTTCCGCCGCGAACGCGGCCGCCTGATCGAGGCTGCCGATGTCGAGCGCGATGCGGGCCGTCGCGACCAGGGCAGCGGCGAGCTCGGCGCGCAGCCGCACGACGTCGGGGTCCGACTCGTTCAGTGCCGCGGCGCGATCGAGATAGTCGCGGGCGCTGTCGCCGGAGGGCGCCAGCAGCCGGTCCTGCTGCAGCCGCGTGCGGGCGAGCGTCAGGTAGCCCTGCAGCTCCGTTGCGATCAGCGGGTCGGCGATCGGGGCGTCGGCGGCCGCGAGGGCGACGTCGGCGTCGCCGGCCGCGGGCGACGAGGCGTCGACGGCCGCTGACGACGAGGCGTCGGCGGCGCGCACGGCTTCCGGTGTCCCGCTGCCGTCGGCGTTCGCCGGCAATTGCGGACCGGAATCGGTCGGGGACCGGGCGGCGTCGGCGGCGCGCACGCCGGCCGCAGCTTCGGTCGGGGACCGTGGGGCGTCGGCGGCGCGGGCGCCCGCCGCGGCTTCGGTCGGCGACCGGGAGGCGCCGGCGTCGCCGGCACGAGCCGCGGCTTCGGTCGGCGGCCGGGAGCCGTTCCCGGCGTCGGCGCGAGCCTCGGCTTCGGCGAGCAAAGTGTCGTCGGCGCCCGTGTCCGCGCCGGCGGCTCGAGCGTCGTCGGCACCGGGCGCCGCGGCAGCGGCCGCGGTTTCGCCCGCGCCGGTCGCCGCTGCAGCAGCCCCGGCTGCGGCGTCAGGCGCGGCGGATATCGAGTCGGCCGGTGTTCCGGCATCGGCGACCGCTTCCGCGGCAGCGCCGCCGGCCGGCCCCGCCCCGTCCGCGTTCGCGTCCGCGCCCGCGACAGTTTCGCCGGCGCGCCCTGCCTCGTCCGCATTCGTGGCAGTTCCGGCACGCCCCGCCCCGTTCGCCGCGACCGGCGGCGTCGCCACGGACCTCTGCGGCGGCGACCCGCCGCCCCACGGCATCGGCAGCCCGCCGATCCCGACGACGGCGGCCGCGCCGGCCACCAGCACGGCCCCGGCCGCAGCCGCCCACGCCAGGGCAGGCCGTCGCGCGGGCTGGCGGCGCCGCCGCCTCGGCTCCTCGCGCAGCTCCGGCATGTGCTCGGGCGACTCCCGCAGCTGCAGATAGCGCGCGACGGCCGACTCGAGCAGCAGCCGCGTGATGCCGAGCGCCGCCGGCTTGATCAGCAGCCGGTGGATCTGACGGTCCGACAGCAGACCCATCATCGACTGCGCCTCGTCGCGCCGCGCGGCGGCCAGCACGACGAGCGATTGCGATGCGGCATGCAGCTCGTCGAGCGCATCGGCCATCGAGCCGGGCACCGTCTCCGCGTCGAGCAGCACGATCCGCGTGCGCCCGTTCGCGACGGAAGCCATCAGCACCGACCATTCATCGAGCGCGACGACCGGGTACTGCTCGCCGCCTGCCTTCTGCACGGCGTCCACGAGATCCGGGTCGCTCGAGAAGACGTAGACGCTCGCGCCGTCGGCGGCCAGCAAGTCCTTCAGCGGCGTCGGCGGCAACGTGTTCTCGAGCGACGCGAGCGTCCCCGGCACCACCTCGCCGCGGCGGGACAGCGCGCTTGCGCTCGAGAATGCCCGGTCGCGGCGCGGCTCGCCGGCAGCGTCGTCGGCGGCGGCAGCGACCGCCCCCACGTTCCGGCGCAGGTCCGGGTCGTTTATCCGCGGAGGCCGATTGCGGCGCAAAGGATCCCGGCCAGGAGGCGCTTCGGGCGCCCCGGGCGATCCGGGATCTGGATGATCGGCTGCCATTTGCGCTCGCTTGTCCCGCTTATCGGAATCGGTGGTTGGGACAGCTGCCGGGCGACGCTTGCGTGAGCCGCGGGATGCGGCCTCGCCGGGCGATGCGCCGGCCGCGCCATCGTCTCATAGTTGTGTTCGGCCTAAAAGTCTCGATCTGGTCCGTCGTCGGGCGACGTGCCCGGCCGTGAAACGCTCGGGCGGCTCAAAGCGTCCCAGCTCCGAGGGTCGTTCGCGCCGGCGAGCTTACTCGAATCCGGCGGGCGAAGCGCGGCTACGGGCTGCGACAGCAGAAACCGCCGCGGCGAGCGGCGTCCGGCTTCGATCTCGGCCTGCAGCGGCGCCCGCGCGGACGGCTCCCAGATCGTGCACAACGGCTCGAGCGTGCCGTCGTCGTGACGGAAGCAGGTCGCGATCGCCTGCGGGTCGCGCCCCTCGACGAGCACGGCCAGCAGCGCGCGGTCGACGAGCGGCATGTCCACGGCGAGCGCGAGCCAGGCCGAGTCAGGCCGCCGCGCCCATGCGGCGAGCAGACCGGCGGCAGGCCCGGTGTAGTCCTCGGGATCGAGGATCAGCGGCAGGTCGCGATACGGCGGCGCGGCGGCGCGGGCGGCGTTGGTGGATACGAACGCCTCGCCGCAGACGGACGCGAGCAGACGCCACGCGCGGCGCACCTGCGGCTCGCCGCCATAGTCGAGCGCGCCCTTGTCGCGGCCCATGCGGCGGCTCGCGCCGCCGGCGAGGACGAGGCCGGTGAGCTTCGGCGCGGTCGCGCCGCGCGGCGGCGGGACGTGCGGATCGTCCGGGCGGGTCATGTGCGAAGCGTAGCGGGTCGGGCGGGACGGGCGAAGTGTAGGTGTATGACTCGACGCTCCTCCAGATTAGACTTGACAAGTCATAACCATCTGACCAGAGTGGTCTAATGAAATCCGTCTCCGTTACAGAACTCAAAGCCCACCTGTCGAAATACCTCCGAGAAGTCCGTCGCGGTGGAGAGATCCAGGTACTCGAACGAGGGGTTCCGGTGGCGCGCCTCACGCAGTTACCGGCATCGAGCGAGGGCCGCGACGACGAAGCGGACCGGCAACGGCTGATCCGCGCCGGAATTCTTCGACCTGGAAGCGGAGATCTGACCTCCCTGCTGCAAGATCCGCCGATCATGCTTCGAAGCAGCCTGTGCGAGGCGCTCGAGCAGGATCGCGAAGACCGCGTGTGAGGTATTGGGATGCCTCCGCGCTCGTCGCGATCCTCGTCGCCGAGGACGACACCGACAGAGTTCGGAAGTGGCTCGAAGACGATCCGAAAGTCATCACGTGGGCGTGGACGCGCGTCGAGATCGTGAGCGCGGTCGAGCGCCGTTTCCACGAGGATCAGCTAACGCGTGCGGAACGGCAGTTCCTTCTCAAACGCTTTGACGCCGTTGCGGAGATGTGGGACGAGGTCACCGATCTTCGAGCGGTTCGAAGGCAGGCGATTCGCCTCCTGGCCCGCCACCGCCTGAGGGCCGCCGACGCCGCCCAGCTCGGCGCCGCGGTCGTCGTCGCCGAGGAACGTGGAGACTCCCGCCTTGGGTTCGCATGCCTCGACGACCGACTCGCGGCCGCGGCCGAGATCGAGGGATTCGATGTCCTCGGGAAGGAGGATTCGGGCTGACGCTGGCCGTTACCGACCGTAATCTGGCTCGCGCCGACGGTTGGCGAGGTTACTGCCCCCGCGAGTCGACATAGCGCAGCGCGCGATCGATGCGCTCGAGCGTGCGCGCCTTGCCGACGAGCACCAGCGTGACGCCGATTCCCGGCGACGCGGCACGCCCGGTCAGCGCGACGCGCAGCGGCTGCGCGACTTTACCGAGTTTGACGCCCCGCCCTTCCGCGACCCGCTCGACGACCTGCTGCGTCGCGCTCTCGGACCAGTCATCGAGCGCGCCGAAAGCTTCGCGCAGATCGACGAGCACCTCACGCGCGACCGGCCGCAGGTGCGCCTTCGCGCTCTTCTCGTCGAGCTCCTCGTACTCCTCGTAATAACAATGTGCCTGCTCGGCCATCTCGAGGATCGTCTGACTGCGCTCGCGCAGCGCCTCGACCGTCAGCTCGAGCGGCGGGCCGCTCGCGGGATCGACGCCCTGCGCCTCGAGCTGGCCGCGCAGCAGCCCGACGAGCTGCTCTTCGGGGGCGGCCTGGATATGCTGCTGATTGACCCACAGCAGCTTCATCGGATCAAAGCTCGCGGCCGAGCGGCTGACCTTGTCGAGGTCGAACAGCCGCTGCATCTCCTCTAGCGTGAAGATCTCCTGATCGCCGTGCGACCAGCCGAGCCGCAGCAGGTAATTCAGCAGCGCCTGCGGCAGGAAGCCCATCGCGCGGTACTCGAGCACGTTGACCGCGCCGTGCCGCTTCGACAGCTTCGCGCCGTCGGGGCCGTGGATCATCGGCAGGTGCGCATACGCGGGCGGCTCGACGCCGAGCGCGCGGAACATGTTGATCTGCCGCGGCGTGTTGTTGACGTGATCGTCGCCGCGGATCACGTGCGTGATGCGCATGTCGGCGTCGTCGACGACGACGGTGAAGTTGTAGGTCGGCGTGCCGTCCGAGCGCGCGATGATCAGGTCGTCGAGCTCGGCGTTGTCGAACACGATGCGGCCCTTGACCAGATCGTCGAGGACGACCTCGCCGCTCAGCGGGTTCTTGAAGCGCACGACCGGCTCGACGTCGCCGCGAACGCGATCGCCGCTGCGGCAGCGGCCGTCGTAGCGCGGCTTCTCCCCCTTGTCCATGGCCGCGGCGCGCATCGCGTCGATCTCCTCGCGCGTGCAGTAGCAGCGGTAGGCCTTGTCCTGCTCCAGCAGCCGGTCGAGCACCTCGCGGTAACGGCCGAAGCGCTGCGTCTGATAGATCGGGCCCTCGTCGGCGTCGAGGCCGAGCCAGTCGAGGCCGTTCAGGATCGCGTCGACGGCTTCCTGGGTCGAGCGCTCGCGGTCGGTGTCCTCGATGCGCAGGATGTACTCGCCGCCGTGGCGGCGGGCGTAGAGCCAGGCGTAGAGCGCGGTGCGTACGCTGCCGATGTGGAGGTAACCGGTGGGGCTCGGGGCGAAGCGGGTGCGGGGTGGCATGTGCGAGAACAAGGGGTTCGTGAGGGGGCGTTATGGTAGCAGTCGCGAGCCGATGCGATCTCTG
>JAFGNC010000139.1 GCA_016927175.1 Gammaproteobacteria bacterium
GGATTCCTGGCCCCAGCCGGTCAGCGCGGCCAGCACGCACTTCTCCCCGAGCAGCGTTCGGAGCCGGCGCGCCACCTCGTACCCGTCGAGGTCCGGCAGGCCGATGTCCAGAAACACCGTCTCCGGCCGGTACCGTTCCGCCAGCTCGATCGCCTGCTTGCCGCGGTGGGCCATCTTCGTCTCGTGCCCCAGCGATTCCAGCAGCATCGCGAGGCTTTCGGCGAAGTCCCGGTTGTCGTCGACGACCATGATCCTGCGCCGTCCTCCGAACTGTCGCGGCTGCGCCGCGGCGTCGCTGTCGGGGCGGTCCGGCTCGCGGGGCTCGGCGCTCTCCGTGGCCGGCAGCAACGGCAACCGGATGGTGAATCGGCTGCCGCAGCCGATGCCTTCGCTGTGCGCCTCGACGCGGCCGTCGTGCAGTTCCGCGAGACGCTTGACGAGCCCGAGGCCGATGCCGAGACCCGTATCCGAGTCGGAACGCCGCCCGGACCGCCGCCCGAACATCGCGAAGATGTCGGGCAGCGCCGCGGGATCGATGCCCCTGCCGTTGTCGCTGACGCTGATCACGGCATCCGGGCCGTCGCGGGAGACGGCGAGCTCGATGTGACCGCCGGGGTCCGTGTATTGCGCCGCGTTGTTCAGCAGATAAATCAGCGCCTGCGACAGACGGACGAAGTCGCCCTCGACGTGCAGCGCCGGATCCACGTCCGCCACGTCGAGGTCGTGCGACTTCTGCTCGATCAGCGGGCGCACGGCCTGCACCGCGTGCGCAACGACGTCCGCCAGCGCGACGGGTCCTCGCCGGACGGCGACCAGACCGTGCTGAATTCGCGCGATGTCGAGCAGGTCGGCCACGACGCGGGTCAGGTGCGAGACCTGGCTGTCGATGACGCTGCGGATCATGTCGAGCTGCGGATCCTGCAGCTCTTTCGTCTTGAACAGATCCATCATCGTGCGGATCGGCGCGAGCGGGTTACGCAGCTCGTGGCTCAGCACCGCCAGGAACTCGCTCATGCGCCGTTCCGACTCTTCCAGAGCCTCCAGGCGCTTCGACTGCGTCAGGTCGCGCGTGACTTTCACGTACCCGATGAGCTCGCCATTCTCGTCGCGCAGGGCCGTGATGATGACGCTCGCCCAGAAGCGGCTGCCGTCCTTGCGGATGCGCCAGCCCTCGTCCTCGAAGCGCCCGTCCGAAGCCGCCTGCATCAGCTCGTACTCCGGCCAGCCCGAGCGGCGGGTCTCCTCCGGATAGAAGCGGCTGAAGTGGCTGCCGAGGACCTCGTCCGCGCGGTAGCCCTTCAGACGCCGCGCTCCGGAGTTCCAGCTCACGATCCGCCCCGCCGGATCGAGCATGAATATCGCGTAGTCCTGAATGCTTTCGACGAGCAGCTGAAACGGCACGTCACGGCTGGACGTTGTGCCGGCATCCACGCCTGGACTCTCTACTTTCGGCGGTGACGACATCGAGCTTCCGGGGCGGCGACACCGCCGCAGGGCAGAGGCAGATGCTCGCAACATTCTGAAGCCCCGGGCGACAATCCACAACCGCGCGGCCGAGGGGGCCGAAGCGGCTTCCACGGGGCCGGCGAGCAGGCCGGCCCGGAACGGGTCTGCTTCAGGCCGTCCGCCTCGACAGCTGGCCGAAGCGCCGATCGCGCCGGCGGAACTCGTCGAGCGCTGCCAGCAGGGCCTGCTCGCCGAAGTCCGGCCAGTACGTGTCGCAGAAGACCAGCTCCGCGTAAGCGCTCTCCCACAGCAGGAAATCGCTGAGCCTGCGCTCACCGCCGGTGCGAATCAGCAGATCGAGGCTCGGCACGCCGGGAACGGAATGCGTGGCGCGCTCGAGACGCCGCTCGAAATCACAGAGCCCGTCGGGTTCGCCTGGCAGCTTGGCTGCATCCAGCATGGCCTGGCGCGAAGAGTAGTCCACAGCGAGCCGCAGCAGCAGCCGGTCGCAGGCCGCCGTCGCGTGCTCGATGTCCTCGATCTCCTCGACCAGGTCGCGGCTGATCCGGTCTCTGCGTCCGATGACGTTGATCCGGACGCCGTTCTTCAGACAGCGCAGACGTTCGCTGACCAGGTAACGCTGCATCAGCCGCATCAGCGCCGACACCTCGCGTTTGGGGCGGCCCCAGTTGTCGCAGGAGAAGGCGTACAGCGTCAGCACCGTGACCGGCGCCGCCACGGCCGCCTCGACGACGCGGCGCACGGCCTCGCCGCCCGCCCTGTGGCCGGCCGGCCTCGGCAACCCCCTCTGCTGGGCCCAGCGGCCGTTCCCGTCCATGATTATTCCGACATGCATAGTTCTTATCCCGCTTCGTAAGGTGCTTTGTAGTGCAAAGCCCGTTTCCCATGAAAAGGAACTACCGCCCCCGCGCCGCCTCGATCAAAGCTTCCATGTGCGACAGATAGCGCTCGAACACGCGCCTGCCCTTGGCCGTCAGGCTGTATTCGGTTTTCGGCACTCGGGCCGCGAAACTCTTTCGGCAGGCGATGTAGCCGGCCTCCTCCAGCTTACGGCCGTGCGCGCTCAGGTTCCCGTCGCTGGTCCTCAGCAACTGCTTCAGCTCGTTGAACGTCATGCTTTCGTTGACGCTCAGAGCGCTCATGATGCCGAGCCTGACGCGTTCATATATCAGCCGATCGAAATCCTTCGAGTCCTTGTCCGCCACATACGTGCTGACCGTCCGAAGCCGGCTGAGTCTTGCGGCCTCGTGCTCATCCGCCTTGCTGACTGCGCGCTTAGCCACCGTGCCTCCTGGAAATGATCGTTCCGAGGACCAGATGCAATCCGCCGAAGCCGACGGCGAGCAGCGCCGTGGACCAGCTCGGCGGCACCATCAGGGCCAAAGTGCCGAGAACCATGAAAGCGAATCCGGTGACCATGACCGGTCCGATCGAGAAGACACCGCTTGCGGCGAGGCCGGCACCGTACAGCAACAGCCACGCGCCCGCCACCAGCTCGCGCGCGTCCGAGTCGATCAGCGCCGTCGTCAGCACGGCGCCCGCCAGCAACGCGGGCAGCAACGTCAGAAAGAACCTGCGCGCGACGCCGCGCCACAGGCCGAGCCCTTGCGCTCTCGCCTTTCGGACCAGGAAGAAGCTGGCCAGCAGCACCGCCGTCACGGCCGCCGTCAGCCAGATCGGCAGCCAATACGGCGCGAGGCCGGGCACTGAATCGAGCACTGCCGCCACCAGAGCCGTGATCCCCATCGCGATGCAGCCCTTTCCGGGCACCGAGGTGAACGTATGCGCCGCCTCCATCGTGTCCCGGATATACCGCAGGTGAGCCACGGCGCCCGAATCGATCGAGACCGGAGAGGAGTCGTTCGTTGGCGCGTGATCGGGAATTGCTGTGGCCATGCTTCATCCTCTGTTCGACGTCGCTTCATTGTCAAGGACTTTGCAACTCAAAGGTCATTCCTGCGCCCCGAGGCGGATCGCGTGCCGGCACGGCCGGCGGAATGCCCGGCGGAAACGCACCCCCAAGGTATCGCAATCGTCCCCCCAAAATGCTTTCACCGCTGCCGTACGGCCCGCAGAGAGGGGCGCGCCGGCGGCGCATCGGCCGATCCTGCGGCATCGCGCTCGGGCGGGTCAACCGACCCCCCCACGGACGTCGCAACCCGCGAGCCCGCGGGCCCGGGGGCTGTCGCCGGCGGCAGACAGATCCATGCCGCGCTCGCCTTATACTGGGTATGAAACGTCCCACCGACCCGACCCGAAACGACAAGAGGAACGAGCCATGCGCAAACCGACACTCTTTCTCACCGCCGGCATCGCCGCGCTGATCTCGCTGTCCGCCTTCACGGCGGCTGCGGAAACCGGCTACGCCGAGGACAGGGCGCTGATCGAGGATCTTCAGGCCCGCTACCTGTTCGCTCTGGATTTCCGCGACGCGGAGGCCTATGCCGCGACGTTCACGGAAGACGGCGTTCTCGATTACGGCGCCGGCGAGATCAAGGGCCGCGACGCGATCCGCGACATGGTGGAAGGCATGCGCCGCAACGCGGAGGCGCAGCGCGAGCAGGACGATTCGGGGCTGCGGCCGGCCGCCGGCCGTCACAACATCACCAACATCGTGGTCGAGATCGACGGCGACACGGCCGTCGGCACGGCCTACTGGTTTCACATGGGTAACGACAATCCGGAGCGCAGCGCGCAACTGAACTCCTTCGGCCATTACGAGGACGAGATGGTCAAAGTCGACGGTGAATGGCTGTTCAGCAAGCGCAAGATCTACAACGAGCAGGTCGCCGAGTGGGTCGCCGGCAACGAGAATCCGGTGGAGCATCCGGGCGACGGACCCAGGCTGCGCGCGCCTTCCGGCAATTAGCCGCGCCCGAATGCCCTCCGCGGGCCGCAGGCGCCGCGCCGGATGCGCCGAGGCCGTGCCCGACGCCGGGCGCCGCCGGCGGCAGACCGTCAGCGCCGCCGGCGCCAGCCCGGTCAGCGCCGCCGGCGGCAGACCGTCAGCGCGGCGGTACCTGCTGCGGTTCGGTCGGCTCGATCGGCCGCGGCGCTTGCCCCGGCTGATCGAGCAGCGGCTCCCCCTGAAGGGGCACCGGGTAGCCCTCCCCGTACGGCACCGGATCGATCTCCAGTCGGCCCTCCTCGTCAACGCCGACCAGGTAGACGAGCGCGCCGGCGCACGAGACGCGCCATGCCGCCTCTTCGCCATCCTCGGCTGGCGTACGGGCCGCCGCCATTGCGGCATCCGCCGCGAGAATATCCTCGCAGACGAAGCCGGCATTGCGGATCGCGATCAGTATGCTGGTATTGCGGAAGCTTTCCGGCGCGTCCGGCGACAATGCCGCGACGGCATCGGCATCGGGATCACGACCCGCGCGGCCGTCCGGCAGCCGCGAGTCCCGCTGGGCTCCGGCCGCAGCACGTGCCTCGGGATTCTCCGCCGCGTCGCCGTGGCCCTGCGGTTCGGCACGTTCCCCGCCGCCGCTGTCGTCCCCGGGCGCATCCGTCAGCAGGACGCGGTGCACGGAAAAAACCATGACCGCCGTGATCAGCGCCAGCGCGGCGCCCGACACCGCTCCGGGAGCAAACCTGCCGCCTGTTCCTGCCATGGTCGACGGCCCCTCGACTCGCTGCAACGGGTTGGCGGTTACGCTACTCCCCCTGCGGACCATCGACAACCGTGTTTCCCGCTGCAACGTCAGACTCCGTCCCGAGCCGTGCTTTGCGCCCGAGATCTGGCCGCGGCTGCGCTCCTCCGTAGCCGGAGTGCGCTCGCCGGCGATTCCCGCGGCCGCATCCATGCCCACTGGCCACACAGTTTCCACCCGAGCTAATCTGGCTCGCGCCGAGACGCCGCCATGCCACCCGCGACAGGAGCGCAAATGAACATCCGTCAACACCTCCGCCCCGGCTCACCCCCTTCGCTCCGAGCACCGGCAGGCCGCTCGACCGCGCCGCCGCTATGGCTCACCGTCGCTGCCATCGCGGCCGCCTTCGCGCCCGGTGCCGCCGCGCAGACGCAAACCGGCTACGACATGCGCGCCGTCGTTCCCGAAGGATCGCCGTTCCACGGCGTCCATGGATTACGCTTCGATGCGCAGGGGCGCCTGCACGCCGCGAGCGTGATCGGCCAGTCGATCTTCACGGTCGACGTCGACACCGGCGCGGTCGAGCGGCTGATAGGACCGCCGGAGGGCATGGCCGACGACATCGCATTCGCCGCGGACGGCACGATGGTCTGGTCGGCGATCGAGGACGGCGTCCTTTACGTGAAGCCGCCGGAGGGGCCGATCCGCCGGCGGCTCGAAGACGTCAAAGGGGTCAACGCCGTCGCCTTCGATCCGGCGGGCGAGCGGCTCTTTTTCACGCTCGTGTTCTACGGCGACGCGTTGTACGAGCTCGACGTCGCGAGCGACGCGCCGCCGCGGCTCATCGCCGAGAACCTCGGCGGTCTGAACGCTTTCGGCGTCGCCGACAACGGCATGATCTACGGGCCGCTCGTCTTCGGCGGCGCCGTCGTCGAGGTCGATCCCGGGAATGGCGAGGTCCGGGTCGTGTCGGACCGGTTCGAAAGTCCCGGCGCGCTGAAGCTCGACGGCCGCGGCTCGGCTTACGTGCACGACGGAGACGTGATCCGGCAGGTCGAGCTCGCGACGGGCGATACCGACGTCATCGCGGAGCTGCCGTCCGAGGCGGACAATCTGGCGCTCGACGCCGAAGGCCGCCTGTTCGTATCCCTGGCCGAGGAGAACGCGATCGTAGAGGTCGACGTCGACACGGGCGAGGTCGAATACGTCGTCGGGCCGTCGGCGCTGAATTCGCCGGCCGGTCTCGCGGCGGTGCCCGGCGCCGCAGGCACGACGCTCTACGTCGGCGACACGTTCGGCGGCATCCGCATCGTCGAGACGCCGACGGGCCGCGTCGAGCACACGCCGGTCGACATGTTTCAACCGACGCACGTTGCCGTGCGCGGGCAGCACCTGATTGCGTCGAACGAGGTATTCGGCGACGTGCAGCGCCTCGACCGCGACACGTTCGAGGTGCTGGAGCAGTGGTCGGGCTTCGAGCGGCCGAGCGACGTGCTCGAAGCCCCGGACGGCTCGCTGATCGTCGCCGAAACGGGCACCGGCCGGCTGCTGCACGTGACCGGCACGGGCAGCGAGGACCGCCGCGTCATAGTCGCCGATCTCGCATCCCCTCGCGGGCTCGCCTGGGCCGAGGACGGCGGCTCCGTCTACCTGACCGAGGCCGACGGCGGACGCCTTCTGAAAATCGCCGTCGCGAGCGGCGACACAGAAATCCTCGCCACGGGGCTTCGCAGGCCCGAGGGCGTCGCGGCGGACGCCGAAGGCCGGGCGGTCGTCGTCGAGGTCGGCGCGAAACGCATCAGACGTTTCTCCTCCGACGGCTCGAGCACGTTGATCGCGAGCGATCTGCCGGTCGGCCTGTCGGTCGGCCCGAGCCTGTACCGCGGCGTCGCCGTCGGCGGCTCCGCGATATTCTTCAGCTCCGACATCGACAACACGATCTACGAGCTGACGCCGAGCGAGTAGCGGGCTCGACGCGCATCGCCAGGCAACCGGATAATCACGAGCCGACCCCGCGGCCGAGGAGAGTTTCTACTATGATTCGCAGACTTTCGATTGGAATCGGGATCGCGACGTTGGCCGGAATCGCTTCAGCCGAAGAGCAGCGCTGGATCGGCGCGGACGAGCGTCTCGAGGCCACCGGCGACGTGACCTATGTCGAGATGCCCGGCGACGACAGCGGCCCGACGACGATCGCGATCGCCCCGGACGGCAGGCTATGGTTCACGCTGAGCTCCGGCAACGCAATCGGCAGCATGAGCCCCGACGGCAGCGACATCGCGGAGTACCCGCTCCCCCACCCCGACAGCTCGCCGCGGATCATCGCGCTCGGCGCGGACGGCAACATGTGGTTCTCCGAGCACACGGGCAGCCGAATGGGCCGCATCACGCCGCAGGGCGATATCGCGGAGTTCGACATTCCGACGGCCGACTCACAGCCGCGCGCCATAGCGCTCGGCGCGGACGGCAACATCTGGATCGGCATGTTCGCGGCCGGCAAGATCGGCCGCATCACACCGGACGGCGAAATCACGGAGTTCGAGATTCCGACGCCGGACAGCGGGCCGCGCGCGCTGGCGGCCGGCCCCGATGGCAACATCTGGTTCTCCGAATTCAAGGCGAGCAAGATCGGGCGGATCACGCCGGACGGCGAGATCACCGAGTTCGAGCTTCCGAGACCGAACGCCGGCCCGGGCGACATCACGGCCGGCGCGGACGGCAACATGTGGTTCGTGGAGCTTGCGGGCGGCATCGACGGCATCCGGACGGACGGCAACCGCGTCGGCCGGATCACGATGGACGGCAAGGTGACGGAGTTCCGGATCCCGAGCGAAGGCGGCACACCGATCAACATCGCCGTCGGACCGGACCGCAACGTCTGGTACACGAAGGGCCGCTCGCTCGGCCGAGTGACGCCGGACGGCGAGATCACCGAGTTCACCGTATCGGATACGGACGCTCGGGCCGTAGGGCTCTCGGCCGGCAGCGACCGCCAGCCGCCGGAG
The DNA here is from genome assembly GCA_016927175.1 of Gammaproteobacteria bacterium. Lineage (GTDB taxonomy): Bacteria > Pseudomonadota > Gammaproteobacteria > Steroidobacterales > Rariloculaceae > ZC4RG20. Next base: position 8,066 of record JAFGNC010000139.1, read on the forward strand.
CGGCTCGTGAACAGGCTCTGGTTCACGGACCCGCTGAACAACCGCATCGGTTACCTGCGCTTCGAGTGACCGAAACCGGGAGACGCTCGCCGCGGCGGTTGCCGGGAGCCGCGCTGCGGTCCAGCACGTGAGCGCCTTCGAGTGAGCGCCGCCGGCGAGCCGCAGGCGTCGGCGCTGTCTCCGTTTCGCCATGGCGTCTTCCGCGCGGTATGGATCGCGAACGTCGTCTCGCAGTTCGGCGGCCTGATCCAGAACGTCGGCGCGGCATGGCTGATGCTGTCGATCGCCGCGTCGGCGGAGATGGTCACGCTCGTGCAGGCCTCGACGACGCTGCCGATCGTGCTGTTTGCGCTCGTGGCCGGCGCGCTGGCCGACAATTTCGACCGGCGCAAGATGATGCTCGCGAGCCAGGTGTTCATGCTCGCCGTGTCGCTCGCGCTCGCCGTCGGCGCGTATCTCGGGCTCGTGACGCCGTGGCTGTTGCTGTTGCTGACGTTTCTGATCGGCTGCGGCCACGCGTTCAACGGGCCGGCCTGGCAGTCGTCGGTCGGCAGAATGGTGCCGCGCGAGGACCTGCCGACGGCCGTCGCGCTGAACAGCATGGGCTTCAACGTCGCCCGCAGCGTCGGCCCCGCGATCGGCGGACTGATCGTCGCCGTGGCCGGCGCCGCGGCGGCCTTCGCCGTCAACACCGTCACCTACTTCGGCATCATCGGCGTGCTGGCGCGCTGGCGGCCGGCGCCGGAGCAGCGCCTGCTGCCGCGCGAGCGGCTGTGGACCGCGATCCAGGCCGGCATCCGCTACGTCGCGATGTCGCCGAACATCACGGCGACGCTGTTGCGGGGCTTCGTGTTCGGCGCCGGCGCCAGCGCCGTGACCGCGCTGATGCCGCTGATCGCGCGCGACCTCGTCGGCGGCGGCCCGGTCACTTACGGGCTGCTGCTCGGCGCTTTCGGCGTCGGCGCCGTCGGCGGCGCGCTGTCGTCGCACCGCCTGCGCCTGTCGCTGACGAACGAGGCGATCGTGCGGCTCGCGCTCGTCGTGTTCGGCGCGTCGGCGCTCGTCGCGGGAAGCAGCAGGTGGCTGCTCGTGACGATGGCGGCAATGCTGCTGTCGGGCGCCGCGTGGGTGCTCGCGCTGTCGACCTTCAACGCGACCGTGCAGACGTCGGCGCCGCGCTGGGTGGTCGGCCGGGCGCTGTCGCAGTATCAGGTCGTGACCTTCGGCGGCATCTCGCTCGGCAGCTGGGCGTGGGGCGTCGTCACGGAACGCTACGGGATCGCGGCGGCGTTGTCGGGCGCGGCGCTGGTCATGCTGATCGGCGTCGCGCTCGGCCGGCGCTTCGCGGTCCGGCAGACGGACGAGCTGAACCTCGACCCGCTCGCGCGCTGGACCGAGCCGGAGGTCGCGCTCGAGATCCAGCCGCGCAGCGGACCCGTCGTCATCACGATCGAATATCGGATCCGCGACGAGGACGTGCTCCAGTTCCTGACCGCGATGGCCGAGCGGCGCCGGATCAGACGACGCGACGGCGCGCAGCGCTGGTCGCTGCTGCGCGATCTCGCGGATCCCGAGCTGTGGATCGAGCGCTACCAGAGTCCGACGTGGCTCGACTACGTGCGGCAGAATCAGCGCATCACGCAGGACGACGCCGCTGTCGGCGACCGCATCCGCGCGCTGCACGTCGGACCGGACAAACCGCGCGTTCGTCGCATGATCGAGCGCCAGACCAGCGCACCGCCGGCCGGGCAGCGCTACAAAGAAGCTCAGGGGCCGCTCGCCGGTCCGCCCGGCCCGCATTGAGGCGAATCGGCGCCGGGCGCGGGTTTGCCGCGCGCGGCTTCGGCCGCGGTTCGCCGCGCCCCGCTTCGGCCGCGGTTCGCCGCGCCCCGCTTCGGCCGCGGTGTATAGTGGTGGCGGAATCCTACCCACCGCTTCAAGAGCCATCGACCAAATCGTGTTGAGCAGACGGCAAGCCGCCGTCGATGTCGTGCTGACCGTGCTGCTGGTGCTCGCGAGCGCCACGCTGGCCGGCCTCGTTATCGGCCTCGTCTCCTCGGGACCGCCGTCGCTGTCGGCCGCGGTGGCCGTGCAGGGGCTCCTCGCGATCGCCGGCGTGTACGTCATGCTCGACTGGCGCGAGCAGCCGTGGAGCGCGATCGGCCTGACGCGGCCGAGCTGGCGCGACGTCGGGCGCGGCCTGCTGGTGCTCGCGGCGGGGTTCGCGGTGAACACGGCGCTGGCCGCGGCGGCCGTCGCGCTGTCTCCGCAGACCCTCGAGCAGCACATCGAGACTCTGAGCTCGGTCGCGGCGGATCTGACGCTCGATACGCCGCTGCCGCAGGCACTTGCGGTGCTCGTCATCGTCGGCTTCTACGAGGAAGTCCTGTCCCGGGGACTGCTGCTGACACGCTCGCGGCGTTTGCTCGGCGGATACTGGCCGCCCGTGCTGTTCTCGGCCCTGCTGTTCTCGCTCGGACACTTCTACCAGGGTCTCTACGGCGTGCTGCAAACGGCGCTTTTCGGCATCGTGCTCGCGGCGTTCACGCTGCGCTGGGGCACGCTGTGGCCGGCAATCATCGCGCACACGGCAATCAACATGTTGTCGCTGGTGCAGCTCGACGATCTGGCGACGGCAGGATGAGCCTCGTATGCTCTTGCTCGCTGACGGGAGAAAAATGCCCGAAGGAGACACACATGCGATTTCTGTGCCTGGCCTACGAGGAAGAGCAAACGCTGAACTCGCTGTCGCGGCAGGAGTGGACGGCGCTCAGGAACGAGACGCTCGACTACGTAGGCTCGCTGCAGGCGGAAGGACGGCTTCTGGCCGCGGAACCGCTGCAAAGCGCCCGCACGGCGAAAACCGTGCGAGTGCGGAATGGGCAGACGACAGCCACGGACGGGCCTTTTGCGGAGACGAAGGAGCAGCTCGGCGGGTTTTTCCTGATTGAGGCGTCCGATTACGACGAGGCCGTGCGCATCGCCTCCGCATGGCCGTCGGCGAGGATCGGCGCGATCGAGGTGCGGCCGCTCGAGGAAGGGCTCCCCGAAGACAGCCGCTATCGCTGACGCTGCGCCGGCGCAAGCGATCGGTGCGCGGCGTAGCAGACTTTGCAGGCACCCACGCGCCGGCGCCGTGCGAGAATCGATGCGTAAGGCGATCGGTGACGGCGTCGGTACGACCACCTAAAGCGCCTCGCGGGTGGAACCTGACGGCCCCGAAACCGTGTTCCTTCAGTAACGCGGATTTGTAGACGGGGTGGCTGCAATGGAGCTGCTGTTTCAGGCTCTGGATGAGCTCGACGATTTCGTCGCGGTCGTTCGGTGCCTCTGCCTGAGGTACGCGGGCGGAAACACGAGACGTAGAAGAAGACTGCCGACGAGGCCGGCTTACTCGTAGCGCAATGCCTCGAGCGGATCGGTGCGGCTTGCGCGCGCGGCCGGAATCGCCGAGCAGGCCGAGGATCGACAGCAGCGTCCGTTTGCCGCAACCCGATGGACCCGCGATCGATACGTAATCCCCTTGCGTGATGTCGAAGTGGACGCCGGACAGCGCATGCGTCTCGATGTCGTCCGTGTCGAATACCTTCCTGACGTCCTCGAGCCGAATCAGCGGCGCCCTCGGTTTCGAGCGCGCAGCGTCGATGGAATCGTTCATTAGGATCGAGCCGATGAGCGTTCCGGGAAGACGCTGTCGCGATTGACCCCGTAAGGCGCCTTCTTGCGTTATCGTCGTTACGGCCGTGCCGGATCCGGACGGTGCCGTTCCGGCGGCCGTGCCACGGCTTTGCGCCATCGACCGGAGGAGCTCCATGAACAGAACGACCGCAAGGGCAGCCCTGCTCGCACTGAGCGCTTTACTGACCGGTTACGTCCTGGCGCAACAGAACGCGCCGCGGCCGCAGGAGGCTGCGCGGGACGCCGAAGAGCCCGTCTCCCGCAGCGCCGAGGCTACCGTCGAGGACGAGAGCTCCGTCGAGCTGATCGAGCTCCTCGCGCGGGTGGCGGCAGCCGAGAACAGGCAGTTCGTCGTGGACCCGCGCGTCCGGGGTCGGGCGAGGATCGTGCCGCCCGTCGAAACGCCGAGCTACGAGCTGCTGCTTTCGATCCTGCGCGTCCACGGCTACGCGGCCGTCGGCGACGGCGGCACCGTCAGCGTCGTGCCGGACGGGATCGCCCGGACCCTGCCCACCCGCGTCGTGCAGAGCGACGACGACACGATCCCGAAGGACGAGCTGGTGAGCCGGGTCATCGCCGTCGGCAGTAACGCGCCGCAGCTCGTACCGGTGCTGAGGCCGCTGCTGCCGCAATATGCGCACCTGGCCGCGACGTCGGACGGCAGGCTCGTCGTCGTCGACTATTACGACAACGTCCGTCGGATCAGCGAGCTCGCGCGGGCCCTCGGCCGGTGAAGGCGCCCGCAGTGCGGGCGCCTTGCGCGATCGCGGTCAGCCGCCGCTCTTCGGCAGATACACGAAGCTCTCGAGGCTGACCGTGTACTCGTCCCTGCCCGGGCGGTAGCGGATGCAGTACTGCGTGGGTGCCCACGCCGCCTCCGGCAGCGCGGCCGGCACGCGGATCGGAAAGCACGCGTTCGGCTTCGACCGAAGATACGCGAGCGTGATCATCGGCTCGAAGAAGCTCAAGGCACCGTCCTGTGCGCCGAAAATGAAGGTGTGGTCGAACGGGTTGCCGTTCAGCCCGGAGCCGTAGGGATCGAGCATGTGGTCGCCCATGCCGGGCTCCACCGCGCCGGGGCGGATGTAATCCTGCGGATACTGATCCTCCGGCACCGGCGCCGTCAGCCGCGCGTAGTCATCGCAGGTGACCGGCACGGGATCCGCGCCTGCGGACGGCTCGCACATCTCCTCCGCCATCGGCGCACGGATGCTCTTCCGGGTTGCCTCGTCGATGATGTAGAAGTGGAAGTCGTAGTGGGGCGTATCGAAGACGCCGGGCGGCACGTGACCGTGCGGGTTCCAGTTCACGACGATGTGCTCGAACAGCGTCGGATCGAGCAGGTTCCCGGTCACTTCCATGCTGCGCTCGTGCCCGCAGCAATGCCAGACGACCTTGCCGTCCTCGTCCAGCACGTCCCATTTGCCGTCGCTCGGCGCGGCCGGCTGGTTCTCGAGCGTCGAGGCCGGGAAGCTGATCCCGATGGACCGCGGCACGCCCGCGACGACGGTGCCGTAGGGCGTGAATGCGCCGTCGCCGTGGGAGACTGAAGCACCGTATTCGGTCGGCGGGCCGTTGCCCTGCGATTTGCCCTGCCCCGGGTATCCCCGAGGGGGCTCGGCGTTCGAGACGGCAGCTACGGACACGCAACAGAAAGCGGCTGCACTTAGAGTGCGAATTGACATAATTGTTATTCCTGCCTGAATTACAGAGATATTTTTGAGGCGCGCGAAGTATCGTCCACGCGTCCGCGGGCTGTAAACCGCGCGCGCGGGTTCCTGTTCCCGTACGGCAACGTACCGCGCGAATGTGAAGCAAGACGCTGCCGGGTCTCCGCGAAGGTCCTACAGTTGCGGTCGCCCGACCACCGATCGGAACACACCTCAACCACAGGAAGATTTAGCGTGAGATCGATCACCTGCCTGCTGATCGCGGGCATGCTCGGCGGCTGTGCGACGTGGCACAAGACCGAGGTCAACGCAGAGCTCGGTCAGGCGTACGACGCCTGGGACAATCCGCTGTTCGCCATCGATGCGACCGTGCCGCTCACCGACCGGGTGTCGTTCAAGGCGGGACACATATCCGACCCGACTACGCGCGGCCCGGACGACCCCAACCTGACCTGGGCGGGCATCAGGTTCAAAGTGAAGTAGCGCGACGCCACGCTCCGCGCGGATTCAGGCAGGCACTTCGTCGGAGATCACCAGCCGGTGCACGGCGGCCGGGTCGGCCGGCTTCACGAGGTAATGCTGGAAGCCCGCCGTAGTCGCACGCTCGCGGTCGCGTTCCTCGCCGTACCCGGTCACGGCCACCAGCAGGCAATTGCGCAGCTGCGGCTCCGCGCGGAGCAGGCGAGCCAGCTCGTAACCGTCGAGGCCGGGCAGCCCGATGTCCGCGATGACGACTTCCGGCTTCAGCCGCATCGCCGCGCGCATGCCGGCAATGCCGTCGTGCGCGACGTGCACCGTGTGCCCGCAGGCCCGCAGATACGCCGCCATCGCGGCCGCCGCATCCCGGTTGTCCTCGACGAGCAGCACCTTGCGGAACCTGTCGGCCGCGCCCGCTCCGTCGCCGTGGCGCGGACGCTCGACGTTGCGCACTGCGCAAACCGGCAGGCGGACGACGATCTCGGTGCCCTTCCCTTCTCCGTCGCTGAGCGCCTCCACCGAGCCGCCATGCATGTCGGCCAGCGTCCTGACCAGCGTAAGACCGATACCGAGGCCGCCCTGCGATCGGTCGATCGACCGCTCCGTCTGCGTGAACAGCTCGAAAACGCGCTCGAGCATGTCACGCGGAATGCCGATGCCCGTGTCGCGGACGCGGATGACCGCCTGCTCTTTTTCGCGTGCCGCCGACAGCGTGACGGCCCCCGCATCCGGTGTGAACTTGATCGCATTGATCAGCACGTTGCCGATCATCTGCTCGAGCCGCGTCGGGTCCGCCTGGACGGTCAGCTGCTCCTCGGGCAGATCCAGCGTCAGCGTTATCGCCTTCTCGGCGGCGAAGCGGCGATGCCCCTCCACCGTAAGCCACAGCGCATTACCCAGATCGACGCACTCTCGCTTCAGAGAAATCTTGCCGCGCGAGATCCGTGATACGTCGAGCAGATCGTCGATCAGGCGCGACAGCGTCGCGACCTGCCGCTCTATCATGGCTCGGACCCGGTCGGCCGTGTCCTCGGAGTCGGCGAGCCGCAGCACCTGCAACCCGGTGCGTATCGGCGCGAGCGGATTGCGCAATTCGTGCGCCAGCATGGCCAGAAAGTTCTCGCGCTGCTGGAGCAGATCGCGGACCTGGTACTGACGCAAACGCGCGCGCAGCGCGGCGCGAACGGTCGTGCACAGCGTGTCCGGCGACAGGGGCCGGTACAGCACCGACACCGTGCCGAGGCCTTCGAACAGCCGCGGCGCTTCAGCCCGACTTTCTACGGCAATGATCGGAACGTCGGACCATGGCGGCTGCGCCGCCAGCCACGCTTCCAGATCGCGGACGACCGGATCGGTCAGGAGCTCGCCGGCGATGATCAGCACGCCGGCGCCGCGCTCGATCTCCCGATTGAACTCTTTCCAGTCGCCGCAGGCCACGGCGCTCAGCCCCGCCTGCATCAGGAAACTACAGGTCAGCTGCCCGTCGCGACCGGTGGCCCAGACAAGGGCCCGCTGCTCCAGGGGGCTCGACGTCACCTAACGATCGCTCTCCGGTGTCAGATCCCGTCCCCGGCCGGTGTAGACCGGCCTTCCGGTCAGCACGCCCTGGAAGTCGCTCAACGGGGCGCCGATGCGGACGCCTTCGGGAGGGCCGATACTCAGCTCGCGGATCAGGCTTTCGTGAGCGCCGCTGCGCTTCTTCACGACCGACAGCGCACGGCGCACGTCTCCGAACGCCTCGAAGTAGCGCAGCAACAGCACCGTGTCCGCGAGATAACTGACGTCGATCGGCGACTGCACGCGCTCGCCGACGAC
>JAFGNC010000021.1 GCA_016927175.1 Gammaproteobacteria bacterium
AGGTCGAGGGCCGGTGCGAGCAGGCGCTGATCGCCGAGGCCGAGCTCGATCAGGCCGCGCCCGGCGAGGCGATCGGTGACGACGGCGTCGAACGCCACGGCGGGCTCGATCTGCGCGTCGACGAGCGGCAGGTCGAGGCGGCTCGAGATCTCGCCGACCGTGCCGCTCGCGATGAGCCTGCCCGCGTCGAGCACGGCGACCGTATCGGCGAAGCGCAGCACTTCGCGAAAGTCGTGCGTGACGAGCACGATCGGGATTGCGAGCGCCCGGCGAAGCTCGATCAGCTCGCGGTACAGCGACAGCCGAACCTGCGCGTCCACGGCGGAGAACGGCTCGTCGAGCAGCAGCACGCGCGGCTCGCGAGCGAGCGCGCGCGCGACCGCCACGCGCTGGCGCTGCCCGCCCGACAGCTGCGCCGGCCGCCGCGCTTCGAGACCCGCCAGATGCACCTTGTCGAGCGCGGTCCGCGCACGCGCGGTGCGCTGCGACTTCGGCACGTGCCGCAGCGCGGCGGCGACATTGCCGAGCACGGACAGATGCGGGAACAGCGCGTAGTCCTGGAAAACATAGCCGACGGAACGGCGGTGCGGCGGCAGGTCGATCCGCCGCGCGGCGTCGAACCACGGCTCGCCGTCGATGTCGATGCGGCCGGCGGCCGGAGTCGTGAGCCCGGCCACGGCCCGAAGCGTCGAGGTCTTGCCGCTGCCGGACGCGCCGAACAGCGCGATCGTGCGGCCGGGCGGGCATTCGAAGCGCACGTCGAGCGCGACGGGCGCTCGCTGGCGCACGTCGACCCGCAGTCCGCGGCGCGCGGCGCTTTCCGCTGCGTGCCCCCGCCGGCCGCCGCGGCCGACGAACTCGTCGGAGCGCCGCTGCGGCGGCTCTCCGGCGGCGCTGCCCGTGCCGCGCCGTTCGCCCGTCCCGTACGATTCAGACACGCTGCCGCCCGATGCGCCGGGCCAGCGTGTTCGTGATGCCGAGCGCCAGCAGCGTGATCACGAGCAGCGTCGCGGCCATGACGCCCGCGGCTCGGTCGTCGAACGCCTGCACGCGATCGTAGATCGCGATCGAGATCGTGCGCGTCTCGCCGGGAATCGCGCCGCCGACCATCAGCACGACGCCGAACTCGCCGAGCGTATGCGCGAGCGCGAGCACGAGGCCGGTCATGATGCCGGGCCACGCGAGCGGCAGCTCGATTCCGGCGAACGCCGCGCGGCGATTCATGCCGCAGCACGCCGCGGCCTCGCGCACCGCGAGCGGCACGGCCTCGAACGCACGCTGTATCGGCTGCACGACGAACGGCACGTTGATCAGAATGGACGCGAGCAGCAGGCCCTCGAAGCTGAAGGCGAGCGTACGCCCGGCGATTGACTCGAACAGCGCACCGAATGCGGAATCCGGACTGAACGCGACGAGCAGATAGAAGCCGAGCACGGTCGGCGGCAGCAGCAACGGCAGCATGACCAGCGCCTCGACGAAGCCCTTGCCGCGGAACTGCCGGTACGCGAGCATCCTGCCGAGCCACACGCCGGCCGGAACCAGCACGGCCACCGTGGCGAGCCCGAGCTGGAAGGACAGAATCAGCGCCTGCCAGTCCATCGCGTCATTCTTCCGGCAGCGTGAATCCGTAGCGGCGCATGATCTGCCGCGCGGCAGGCTGCTGCATGTAATCGTAGAAGCGTTCCGCGACGGCGCCCGCGTTCTCGAGCAGCACCATGCGCTGGCGCAACGGCTCGTGCTGCTCCGCCGCGAGCAGCACGCTGCTGCCGCGCTCGCCGACCCGCGGCGCGAGCGCGAGCGAATAGGGGATGATGCCGCCGTCCGCGGCTCCGGACGACGCGAACTGCGCGGCCTGCGACGCGTTCTCGCCGAGGATCAGCGCCGGCTGCACGGCGTCCCACAGGTCGTTGCGGCGCAGCCATTGCTCGGCCGCGCGCCCGTAAGGGGCGTGCTCGGGGTTCGCGATCGCAAAGCGCGCGAGGCGCCCCGACGCCAGCGCGTCGCGCAGGCCCTGCGCCGACAGATCGCCGGCCAGCGGTCCGCCGGTCGGCGCGAACAGCACGATCCGGCCGACCGCGTACAGAACGCCGTCATCGCGCGTCAGCCCGCGCTCGGCCAGCCCGTGCACGAAGCTCTCGTCGGCCGACAGGAAAATCTCGAACGGCGCGCCCCGGCCGATCTGCCGCGCGAAGTTGCCGGACGAGCCGAAAACGAGGCGCACTTCGGTGTTCGTGTCGCGGGTGAAGGCCGCGGCGATCTCCTCGAGCGCGAACTGCAGATCCGACGCCGCGGCGACGAGCGGTGCAGGCTGCGCCACCGCAGCTCCCGGCCCCGCCGGAGCCAGTGCCGCGGCCAGCGCCGCAATCGTCATACGGATCATCAGGCAGCGTCTCGTCATGTCGGCGGTCCTCGGGAAGCGGCGCGGAGTACCCGTGGGTGGTGCGCGTGACTATAGCGAAATACCCGCCGCCCCCAAATTCCGCCGTGAATCGACAGGGGCTGCCGGAGCGATCGCGGCCGCGCGAGACCGCGTCACTCGGGCACGCCGGTCCGCATCTCGTATTCGAGGAAATAAACGATGACCGTTCGGATCGCCACGATACCGGCCAGGATGCCGAGCGACTCCCAGGTCGGCACGACGACGGTCTGGATGATGTCGCTCGCCACGAAAAATTCGAGCCCGAGGACCATCTTCCGGCCGATCGCGAGCCGGATCTCGCCGAAGCTCCAGGCCGCGGAGCCGCGCCGGGCGAGCTGCCATTCGCGTCGCAGCACGCGGACGGCGCTGTCGAGCACGCCCCAGATGACGATCAGGACGCCGATCAGCTGAATGGACGGGACGACGTAATCGATCAGGTGAGCCAGCAGGTCGTGCATCGATCAGCGGCCTCCACGGGGACAGGCAGATGCGTTCACCGCGTCAACGCTCCGATCTCGTACTCGGCGAGCGCCGCCCATGCGCCCGGGCTGTGATCGCGACCGTAACCCTTCGTGCGCATGCCTTTCGTCGCTTCGCTGCCGCACCACTCGAGCAGCACGGTGGGCGAGGTCGGGTGCAGCGGCAGGTAGCCCGTCACGTCGTAGACGCGCCCTTCGACCGCTATCCAGCACGAGTCCTCGCCGGCGTGCCGCGCGACGTCCTCGAGCGTATAGCGGGCAGGTTCCTGCGGAACGTCGTCCGGCGCGTCGGGCGCGAGCATGCCGACGGCGAGCAGCGTTGCGACGCTCGCGCAGAAGGCGACGAACGCAGTGTACATGAGCCGGTTCACAGCAGTGTCAGCTCCTCGCTGCGTATCCGCCTTCGCGGCACGCCGGCCGTGACGAGCTCGCGCGTCGCGAGCTCGATCAACGGCAGGGGGCCGCACAGGTAAGCGGTCCGCTCCGTGTAATCCGGGCAGTGCTGTGCCAGAAACTCCTGCCGCAAAGGTCCCTCCGCATGGAAGAAATGCATGGTCATCCTGAAGCCGGGAATGTCGGCGAGGCGCTCCAGCTCGTCGCGGTACAGCGCGCGCGCCTCGTCCTGGACGCAGTAGACCAGATGCACGTCGACGGCTTCGGCGGCGCCGCGTGCCGCCGCCAGGTAGCGAGCCCGCCCGAGAAACGGCGCGATGCCGATGCCGCCGGCGATCCACAGCTCGCGCTCCGAGGCTTCGCCGCTCGCGAAGAAGCAGCCGTAGGGGCCTTCGACGCGGATTTCGCTGCCGACGCGGACGTGTTGCAGCGCCTCGCTCGCGTCGCCGAGATCCTTGATCGCGACGCGCAGCCGTTCCTCGGTCGGAGACGAGGACAGCGTATACGGATGCTCTTCCCTGCGCCCGGCGGCGAGCTCGGTGTCGTAAGGGGTCAGGTACACGAACTGCCCCGGATCGTAGTGCAGCGGACTCTCCCGCGGCTCGAGCGACAGCTCGACGACGTTGGCGGCCGGCCGCTCGACGCCGGCGACGACGTAGCGCAGCCGCCCGATGCGCGAGAAGAGGAAGCGGTAGCCGAGCGCCGCGACGGCCGTGCCCGCGAACAGAACCCACAACACCGTATTCATCGGCTCCGGGATGCTGCGCGCGGCGAGCCACATGTGCGCGAGGGCCGAGACGACGGCGACGGCAGCGAGCCGATGGACGTTGCGCCAGCGCTGAAACTCGGGCTCGCCGAAAAACGCGAAGCTGGGCGCGAGGAATGCGGTCATGACGAGCAGCCCGCCCCATCCCCAGGCCGTGCTCCACTCGAAGCTCTCCGGCACGAGCACGCGCGCCGCGGCGCGCGCGGAGACGTCGGCCGCGCCGAGCGCGAGCAGGACCGGGTGCGCGAGCACGAGCAGGAACGCCGCGGCGCCAAGCTTGTGATGCGTCTGCCACAGCTTCGTCAGGCCGCCGAAGGGGCGGTCGAAGCCCGGAACGCGGCAGCTGATCATGGCGGCGACGAGCAGTACCGCCAGTCCGCCGACCCCCGTCAGCCGGCCGAGGGCGTTCAACACCGCGCCGGTGCTTTCGGTATCCTCGTTCGCCACATACAGCAGCGCGACGCCGACCGGTGCCGCGCCGAGCAGCCAGACCAGCACTCGAGCCCAGTTGATCATTCGACTCGTGTAGCAGGTCGATGGGCGGGGGGCAAATCCGGCCTGCTACCTTCGGGAATGTTCCGGAGCGCCGCGCCGCGATATCGGCCCCGCCCGGGAGGGCTTGTCGCCGTTTTGCGTCAGGTTTACTCGGCCCGGCCGATCGTTAGCATCGCTAACGCCGAGCCGCGGCCTGCGCCGGCCTTTACTCCTTACGTTCGCCCGACCGCACCCCGCCAGGAGTTGCGCCCATGCCGACCCGCCATGCCAGTTGGAGCTACGCGCTGATCTTCGCTTCCTGCTTCGCTGCGGCGCAGGCGCAGGAAGAGGAGGTCGACGCCACCGCAGTCAACGGAATCTTCACGCCTGGCCGCGCCGGCGGCTCCGCAGGGGCTGCGGCCAGCGTGGCGGGCGATGCGGTCAGCGAGCAGCCTGCGGGCGCCGTCGCCCGCAGGCCGGCGCAGATGCCCCGCCCGGCAGGTCCGGCCGCGGCAAGCACCGTGTCGGTCACGGATCCGGCAGCTGCGCTCACCGATTCGCCGGCGCCCGCGGCCGACACGCCGGGCATCACGAACGCCGACGTCGTCGACATGGTGGCCGCGGATTTCGGTCCGACGACGATCGAGGCGGCTATAGACGCGAATCCGAGCCGGTTCGACGTGTCGCCGAAGGCGCTGCTCGCGCTGAAGCGCGACGGGGTCCCCGAGCAGGTCATCAAGGCGATGCTCGAGGCCGAGGCGGCGAAGCAGGCGGCCCCGCCAGCGGCCGGCGGTGCGATACCCGCCGCCGCCGGCACGGTCGCGACACCCGGCGCGGGGGCGGCGACGCTCGCGGCGGACGGCGCTCAGCCGAGCCCCGACATGCTCGCCATGCTGTCGCAAGAGGTGGCGGAGCGGCTCGCGGCGCAGGCGGCCGCGGCGGCGCCCGAGGGGGCCGGGGCGCCCGAGCCCGATCTCGAACCGGCGCCCGAGCACGGCCCCGACGTCTGGGCCCTGTCCGGCGCGTCCGAGACGATGCTGACCCGCAGGGAGGCGGAGATCGCTTACACGGACGCGAAGATCACCGACACGACGACGTTCAGGACCGTGCGCGGCATCGCCGGCAAGGCCCTGTCGTTCATGAACCCGGCGCTCGGCCTTGCCGGCGACGTCGCGAGCGGTCTGTTCAAGCAGGACGATCCGAAGGTGACGGCGGTGTGGGCTTTGCTCGGCGCCTCCGCGCCGCAGGCTTTCGGCAGCGAGACGGTATTCCGCGTGCACTACGACGAGATACCGGGCGTCGATCCGGATCGATACGAGCCCGTGATCGTCGAGCTATCGCCGACCAGCGACAACTATCGCATCGTCGGCGCGGCGGAGATGCGATCGGGCGTACCGACGGATGGGATCGTCGAGGACGAGGTCGCCACGCAGTCGGAGCGCATCGCGCGCGGCCGCTATCGCTTGCGCCTGCGCGCCCCGGCCGCACCCGGCGAATATGCGCTGGTGCTCAGGCCGGTCGAAGACAAGCGCAGGAAGCGCGGCCGCGGCGCCTCCCTCGGCGAGCTGATGGGCGGGGGCTCGACCGAAGTGCTGTACATGACCTGGGATTTCTCGATCGCTCGCTGAGGGCTATGCCCTCGATCAGGTCGAAGAAATCGGCGCTACGCGGGCGCCGCCGCCGGCTGCCCGTGCGCAAACTCGCCGGCCGGGTGGATATCCTCCGCGACGAGATAGAGACTCGGCACCAGGAACAGCGTGATCGCGGTCGCGAATACGACGCCCCAGCCGAGCGAAATCGCCATCGGCACGATGAATGCGGTTTCCGGCCGGTCCGTCAGCATCAGCGGGAACAGCCCCGCGAAGGTCGTGATCGACGTCAGCAGGATCGGCCTGAACCGGACGATGCCGGCCCGCGCGACCGCTTCGCGCACGTCGACGCCCCGGCGGCGCTGCCGGTTCACGTAGTCGACCAGCACGAGGCTCGAGTTCACGACGACGCCGGACAGCGCGACGATGCCGAGGATCGACGGCAGGATCAGCGGCCACCCCATGATGATGTGGCCCAGGATCGCGCCGACGATGCCGAAGGGGATGATGCTCATGATGGCCAGCGGCTGCAGGTACGACTTCAGCGGTATCGCGAGCAGCGCGTAGATCACGAGCAGCGCGAGCGGCACCAGCGTCACGAGCCCGCCGAGCGCCTCGGCGCGCTCCTCCTGCTCGCCGCTCAGAACGTAGCTGACGCCGCGGTAGCCCGACAGGATCTCGGGCAGCGTG
>JAFGNC010000140.1 GCA_016927175.1 Gammaproteobacteria bacterium
ACGGTTACCGCACGCTCGGCGCCGGTAAGATCTTTCACGCGCACACGTTCGGGCCCGGCGGCTTCGCCGGCCTGAACGATACGAGCGCATGGGACGCGTTCTACCCGTCGCTCGACCGCCAGCTGCCGGACGAGCTCGGTCCGCCGTTGCGGCCGGCGAACGGCAACCCGCTGATGGCCGGCTTCGACTGGAGCGGCCTCGTCGCAGAGGACGACGCGATCGGCGACGGCCAGGTCGTGTCGTGGGTCGAGCGGCAGCTGCGGGCCGAGACCGGCACACCGCGGTTCGTCGCGGCCGGCATCTTCCGGCCGCACCTGCCGTGGTACGTGCCGCGGCAGTACTTCGACATGTATCCGCTCGACTCCGTGCAGCTGCCGGCGGCGCCGGCCGACGATCTGGACGACGTGCCGGAAGTCGCACGGGCGGGCACGTACCAGTCCCGCGAGCTGCACGAGTGGGTCGTCGAGCAGCAGGTCTGGCGCGAGGCGGTGCAGGGGTATCTTGCGAGCATCAGCTTCGCGGACGCGATGGTCGGGCGCCTGCTCGACGCGCTCGAGGAAAGCGGCCGCGCGGATCGCACGATCATCGTGCTGTTCGGCGACCATGGTTTCCATCTCGGCGAGAAGCAGCGCTGGCGCAAGATGACGCTGTGGGAGGAGTCGACGCACGTGCCGCTGATCGTCGTCGCGCCGGGCGTCACGCAGCCGGGCAGCTCGAGCGGCGAGGCCGTGTCGCTGATGGACCTGTACCCGACGCTGGCCGAGCTGGCCGGTCTCGACGTTCCGGCGCACGTCGAAGCCGAAAGCCTGACGCCGCTGCTGCGCGACCCGGGTGCCGTGCGGGAAGCGCCGGCCGTGATCACCTACGGCTACGACAATCACGCGATCCGCGACGAGCGCTACCGCTACATTCGCTATGCGGACGGCTCGGAGGAGCTGTACGACCACCGGAACGACCCGAACGAGTGGCACAACCTCGCCGGGGGTCGCGGCTCCGATGCCGTGATTGCGCGGCTCGCGCGCTACCTGCCGGACCGGAATGCGCCGCCCGCCGCGCCGCCGCCCCCGCCCGCGCCGCGGCCGGGAGCTTCGCCGGCATCACCGCCGGCAGATCGGCCCGCGTCGCCGCCGTCCGCGTCACCGCCGGCGGAATCGCCCGCCGCACCGCCGTCCGGCCGGTAGAGCCGAGCTGTCGGCGCCCCGAGGCCCGAGGCCCGGGTCATGTGGCAGGGCCCGCCGCGGGACACGCGTCGTCTCGCGTCGCGGAAGCTCCGGGCCGTGCGCTCCCGGGTCCCCGATTTCCCGCCCGCGCCGCCGGTAGTGTCAAATGGGAAACATGAGCGACCCGAGCGACCCGAGCGACAGGGAGAAGACGTCCCACGTTCGGCCGGACTATGCCGGCGGCAGCATCGTCAACCTGATGACGTCGATCCTGCAGGCGTTCGACGCGACGCCTCCGCCTGCGGCCCAATATCCGCCGCTGGCCGCGCTGCTGCCGGACAAGCTGGACAGCCGCAACGTCGTGCTGCTGGTCGTGGACGGTCTCGGGCACGAGCACCTGACGCGGTCCCTGCCGGACGGCGCGCTGACCCGTCACCTCGCTGCCCGCATCACGTCGGTCTTTCCGTCGACGACGGCCACCGCCATCACGACTTTCCTGACGGGCGAGGCGCCGCAGCAGCACGGCGTGACCGGCTGGTTCACCTACTTTCGCGAGCTCGGAGGGGTGCTGGCCGTGCTGCCGTATCGGCCGCGGCACGGCGGTTCCGCGCCGGCCGTGCCGGCGCGCACGCTGCTCGGGCACGTGCCGGTGTTCGATCGTCTGCGGGCGCGATCGCACGTCGTGGTGCCGCGGCACATCGCCTACTCGGACTACAACACCGCGCACAACGGCAGCGCGAGCGTTCGTCCGTTCACGAGCCTCGGCCAGATGCTCGACGCGGTCACGCAGATCGTGCGGGCGCGCGGCGCGCCGGGCGAGCGCAACTACGTTTACGCCTACTGGCCCGAGCTCGACCGCCTGGCGCACGAGCACGGCGTCGCGAGCCGCGAAGCGGCGGCGCAGCTCGCGCGGATAGACACGGCATTCGATGAGTTCCTGCACGGAATCGCCGGCACGGACACGACCGTCGTCGTCACGGCCGATCACGGCTTCGTAGACGCGGATGCGCGGCAGCTCGTCGATCTCGACGGCGCACATCGCCACATCGCGCGCATGCTGCGGCTGCCGCTCTGCGGAGAGCGACGGGCCGCATACTGCTACCTCGAGCCCGGCGCCGGCGCGCGTTTCGTCGACCACGTCGAGGAGCGTCTCGGCGGCCTCGCGGAGCCGCGCGAAAGCCGCGGGCTGATCGAGTCGGGGTGGTTCGGGCTCGGGACGCCGCACCCGCGCCTGCCCGACCGGATCGGAGACTACACGTTGATCATGAAGGATCGGGCGACGATAAAGGACTGGCTCCTCGGCGAGCCGCGCCACACGCAGATCGGCGTGCATGGCGGGACGAGCCCGCGCGAGATGCTGGTGCCGCTGGTCGTCGCGCGGGTGTGACGATCGGGCGAAGGCCGAACGCAGATAACGGCGTAGCGGGCACGGCTGCGGTGGCGTGGCGTCTTCGAAGCGCCGCGGCTCAGCGCTCCGGTTCCTGGTCTTCCGCTTCGTCGCCGTCTTCGGCCTCGTCTTCCGGTGCGGACCCGCTTTGCAGGTCGTCCGGCATGCGGGCATCGTAGAGCACCTCGGTCGCGCCGCCTTCGTCCCAGTCGTCGGGCTCGTCCTGCGGCTGCACGTCCTCCCAGGCTTCGGTGGGATCGGAAGGGTTCTCCTGTACCGAGCGGCGCCAGTCGGCCGAGGTCATGTCCGTTTCGCTGTAGCCGAGATCGTCGTCCTCGACGTCGTCGATCGGGCCGGTCCAGTCCTCCGGCGCCGCGATCGCCTCGAGCTCCATGTCGCCCCAGTCCGCCTGCTCGATTTCCTCGAGGTCGCCGTCGAAGTGCTGAATCTCGATCAGTCCGCGGCGCTCGTCGATGCCGACGACTCTGAACATCTGTCCCTTGTCCAGATGCCGGTACCAGTTGCCCACGACCGGGTCGATCTCTTCGCCCGCCATCGTCCCGTCCTCTGGTGTCGAGGCTTATTGTGCTCGCGAGAGTCGGTGCCGGGAATCGCGGAACCTGCCTATCCCCGCCGCGTCGGCGCAGCGCGGAAACAGGGAGGGCTCCGCGGCGCCCGACGACGTGCGGGCCGCGCGAAGCCGGAGGACCGCCTGCGATTTCCTCCGCTCG
>JAFGNC010000141.1 GCA_016927175.1 Gammaproteobacteria bacterium
AGCAGGATCTGCGCGGCGATGCTGGCGATGAAGAATCCGGGCCCGTAGCCGCGCTCCGTCCGGAATACGACGCGGTCGACGATGAAGCCGACGACCCGCGACAGGAACACGACGAAAGTGTTGACGACGCCCTGCAGCAGCGCGAGCGTGACCATGTCGCCGTTCGCGACGTGGCTGACCTCGTGGCCCAGCACCGCTTCGACCTCGTCCTGGCCGAGGCTGTTCAAAAGCCCCGTGCTGACCGCGACGAGCGCTTTATTGCGATTCATGCCCGTCGCGAACGCATTCACGTCCGGCGAGTCGTAGACCGCGACCTCCGGGCATTCGATGCCGGCCTGACCGGCCTGGCGCCGGACCGTGTTGACCAGCCAGCTTTCGGTCGCGTTGCGCGGCGTCTCGATGACCTTCGCGCCCGTCAGCCGCTTGGCCGACCACTTCGACATCGCGAGCGAGATGAACGAGCCGGCGAAGCCGATGACTGCCGAGAAAATCAGCAGGGCCTGCAGGTCGAGGTCCGTTCCACGCTCGTTCAAAATGGACTCGACGCCGAGAACGCTGAGCACGACCGACAGGACGGCCAGCACCGCGATGTTCGTCGCGACGAACAGAAATATCCGTTTCATCTTTTCTCCGTTCAGGGCCGAGGCCGGCCGCAGGCTGATGTGAGGATGGATTCCCACATTTCAAGGTGCAAGCTCTTCGACCCGCCGGCAGGGCCTTCGTTCGCCCGCGCCCGTCCCGCCCGTGGCCGGCGCCTCGCCTGCTAGAATCCGTTGCCTTTCCCGATCGAGCGTTCAGATGCCGTCCGACAGCCGCTTCTGGAGCGTCCGCTTCGCCGCGCTGCGATACGCCGTGGTGTGGGTCGTCTATGGCTTCATGCGGCTGCTCGTGCTGCTCCCGTTCCGCTGGCAGATCAGGCTCGGCAAGCGCTGCGGCGCGCTGGCCGGCCGGCTCATGCGCGCCCGCCGAGAGATCGCGCGGCGCAACCTCGAGCTGTGCCTGCCGGAACTGACCGCGCAGGACAGAGAATCGCTGCTCGACAGGCACTTCGAGGCCCTCGGCGCGTCGATCGCGGAAACGGCGATGGGCTGGTTCGGATCGGTGGACCGGATCAGACCGCTGATCCGGATCGAAGGCCGGGAGCACCTCGACGCGGCGCTCGCGAAGGGCAGGGGCGCGATCCTGTTCACCGGGCACCTGACGAGCCTCGAGCTGCCGCCCGCGGTGCTCGGCGAGCTGTGGCCGAACTTCTGCGGCATGTACAAGCCGCAGCGCAATCCGGCCATGAACCAGCTGATGAACCGGGGCCGGCTGCGCAACGTCAGGGTGCTGTTCGCCAAAGACAACGTCCGGGGGATGTTGAAGGCCCTGAAGAACAATGCGGTCGTCTGGTACGCGTCGGACCAGAGCTACGGGCACAAGGGCAGCGCGCTGATCCGCTTTTTCAACGAGCCGGCCATGACGAACACGGCGATCTGCAGGATCGCGAAGTCGAGCGGCGCCGCCGTGCTGCCGTACTTCTATCGCCGTCTGCCGGACGACTCCGGCTACGTGGTCGACATCGGCGCTCCGCTCGACGACTTCCCGAGCGACGATCCCGCGCACGACGTCGAAAGGCTGACGCGACAGCTCGAGAACTACATCCGGCTGTGTCCGGAGCAGTACCTGTGGATACATCAGCGGTTCAAAGGCCGGCCGGCGCCCTACCCGGACGTCTACGCACGGTCCGCGGCCCGGCAGAGCGGCTGACGGCATGAGCTCAGGCGACGATCTGTCGCTCAAGAGGTTTCGTGCGCCGCGCTACTGGCCGACGTGGCTGCTGTGGCTGTCGCTTCGGCTCGTCGCAAAGCTGCCTTTCCGGCTGCAGCTCGCGCTCGGCCGCGGTCTCGGCCGCCTGCTCGGGCTCGCGATGCGGCGACAGCGCCGCATCGCGCGCCGCAATCTCGGCATCTGCTTCCCGGAGCTGTCCCAGGCCGAGACGGAGTCTCTGCTCGCGCGTCATTTCGAAGCGGTCGGCATGTCCTTCGTCGAGATGGGCATCGGCTGGTTCACGCCGGTCGAGCGGCTGCGAAGACTGATACGCGTCGAAGGTCGCGAGCATCTCGAGCGTGCGATGGCGGACGAGCGCGGCGTGCTGCTGCTTACCGCCCACTTCACGACGCTCGAGACCGGCGTCTCGATATTCCTCGACGTCTGCCCCGGCCTTTATTCGATGTACCGCCCGCAGCGCAACGCGATGACCGACGTCATGATCCGCAAGGGCCGCAGCCGCTTCACGAGCAGGCAGATCGCCCGTGACAACGTTCGAGCGCTGGTGCGCGCGCTGAAGGCCGGCAAGGTCGTCGCTTACCTGCCCGACCAGACGTATGTCGGCAATCAGAGCACGCTGCTGCCGTTTTTCGGCGAGCCGGCGATGACGAACGTCGCGATGTCGAAGCTCGCGCGGATCGGCAATGCCCGGGTGCTGCCTTATCTGTTCCGGCGGCTGCCCGGCACCGAGGGCTACCTGGTCACGATCGGCCCGCCGTTCGAGGGCGTGCCGAGCGACGACGCCGCCGCGGATACGCTGCAATGGGTGCATGCGCTCGAGCGGCACATCCGGCTCGCACCCGACCAGTACCTCTGGCTGTACAAGAAGTTCAAGAACCGGCCGCCCCCGCTGCCGGACCCCTACGCCGACCTTTAGTGCCCGCGCGCGCCGCCGCTTCCGACCCGCCACCGCTCCCCGCCGCC
>JAFGNC010000142.1 GCA_016927175.1 Gammaproteobacteria bacterium
CCCGACGAGCTGCGCGATGCGCTGCTGCGGGAGCCGGAGCGCTTCGTGCGCACGCTGACGGAAGAGCTGATGACCTATGCTCTCGGCCGATCGCTCGAGTTCTACGACATGCCGGTCGTACGCCGAATCGTCGACGAGGCGGCGCGGGAAGATTACCGCTTCTCGTCGCTGGTCCTCGGCATCGTCGGGAGCGACGCTTTCCGCATGCTCGAGGTGCCGCCGGCCGCGGACGCGGTGTCGTCCGATTCAGGGGCTGCGCCCGAGACGGAACCGGCGACTTCACGGGAAGGCTGACTTCAGGAGACAGTGGCGATGTTCCTCACCAGGAAAAGAATATCCCGCAGGACGGTATTACGGGGCGCAGGCGTATCCGTGGCCCTGCCCTTCCTCGAGGCGATGCTGCCGGCCATGGCGACGCGCGCCGACGCCGCCGCTGCGTCGGCACTGCGCATGGGGTTTTTCTACTTCCCGCACGGCGCGATTCTGCTCGACGGGGACGACCGCTGGACGCCGGCCGGCGAAGGCAGGAGCTTCGAGCTGTCGCGGGTCCTGAGGCCGTTCGAGCCGTTCAAGGAGCGACTGACGATCGTCTCCTGCCTGCGCAACAAGCCGGCGGAGAGCCCGGATCCGCACGGCATCACGCCCGGCACGTGGCTGCGCTGCGCGCCTCCCGGCGCGGCGGACGGCGGCACGAGCGCCGATCAGATCGCCGCGCGGCACATCGGTCAGAGCACGCCGTTCCCGTCGATCGAGGTCGCGGCCGAAGGCAAGGCGGGCCCGGCCGGTGCGGCCGGCAACGCCTTCGGCAACACGATCTCGTTCCGCACGCCGACGCAGGGCCTGCCGATGGAGTTCAATCCGCGCAAGGTCTTCTTCAAGCTCTTCGGCGAAGGCGCCAGCCCCGCCGAGCGCGAAGCGATCATCGCGGAAACCGGCTCGATACTCGATTTCACGCTCGAAACCGCAACGCACCTTCGCGGCCGGCTCGGGCGCCACGACGTCGCGACGCTCGAGAGCTACCTCGACTCCGTGCGCGAGGTCGAGCGCCGCGTGCAGAAGATCAGGGAGCAGGACCTGTCCGATCTCGACCTGCCCCCGCCGCCGCTCGGCGTGCCGGAGGATTTCCGCGAGCAGCAGACGCTGCTGTTCGATCTGCTCGCGCTCGCGTACCAGGGCGACGTCACGCGGATAGCGAATTACATGATGGCCGCCGAGGCGAGCATGAAGGCTTACAACCACCTCGGCATTTCCGACGCGTTCCACCCGCTCTCGCACCACGGCAACAATCCGGACAGCCTCGACAAGCTCGAGCGGATCCAGACCTACCACAGCGAGATCTTCGCGGAATTCCTCGCGAAGCTCGACGCAATGCCCGAAGCGGAGGGCTCCGTGCTCGACAACTCGATCCTGCTGTACGGCAGCAACATGAGCAACAGCGATTTGCACAACAACGATCCGCTGCCGTCGGCCGTGTTCGGGCTCGGCGGCGGCACGATCCGCGGCGGGCAGCATCTCCTCTACCCGCGCAACACGCCGTTTGCGAATCTGCTGCTGACGCTGCTGGTACGCGCTGGCGTGCCGGTGGAATCGTTCGCGGACAGCACCGGCGAGCTGACGGAGGTCTGACGGACCTCCGCGGAGGCTATTCTCTGATGAGACTCGTGCAAAAAGCCCCTCCGCCGGCGCGCGGGCGGCGCGCGCGCGGCGCCCGGCCGCCCCGCGCGCGCAGCGCAAAGCCGCCCGGCATCGGCCCCGCCAGTCGACTCCCGGCGCTGCTCGCTACGTCCCTTGCCTTGACTGCCGGCCTGCCCGCCGCGGTAGCCGCCGCTCTGGCCGGCGCGGTGACCCCTGCCCTGGCCGCTACGGTGGCCGCCGCGCTGACGGCACCTGCGCTCGCCGACACGCTTCCTGCGCCGGGGACGGCGCCGCCGCTCGTGGAGGCGGCGCGGGCACGGAACACCGCCGCCGCGCTCGACCTGATCGAATCGGGCGCTGAAGTCGGCGCCTCGGTCGACGCCGCGGCGCCGAACGGCACGACCGCGCTGCATTGGGCCGCGCACTACGGCGACGAGGTTCTCGTGCGCGCGCTGCTCGACGCGGGCGCGCGAGCCGACGTTGCGAACGCTTTCGGCGCGACGCCGATCGCCGAGGCCGCACTGATCGGCTCCGTGCCGATTCTCGAGATGCTGCTCGGCGCCGGCGTCGACGCGGACACGGCCAATGCGGAGGGCCAGACGCCGCTGATGGTCGTCGCGCGCGCCGGCAACGTCGAAGCCGCGAAGCTGCTGCTCGAGCACGGCGCCGACGTCGGCGCAATCGAACGCTGGGGCGGGCAGAACGCGCTGATGTGGGCGGCGGCGCAGAGCCAGGCCGACATGGTTGCGTTGCTCGTCGAGCACGGCGCGGACCCCGACGTGCGCGGCGCCGAGCGCAACTGGCAGCGGCGCGTCACGTCCGAGCCGCGCAAGAAGGACATGCACGACGGCGGCTTTGCGCCGCTGCATTACGCGGCGCGCGAAGGCTGCCTCGACTGCGTCGCGCCGCTGCTCGCGGCCGGCGCCGACATCGACATCACCGATCCCGACCGGGTCACGCCGCTGAACCTCGCGATCCAGAACGGCCACTTCGACCTCGCGAGAGCGCTGATCGAGGCTGGCGCCGACGTCGACAAGTGGGACTTCTTC
>JAFGNC010000143.1 GCA_016927175.1 Gammaproteobacteria bacterium
CTATGCGGACCGCCGCCCGTGCCTGACCGCGCCACTCCCCATCCGCAGCTCGGGTTGATCTAATGGTTTATGGGACAGCAGTGGCCCGGCCCCCTTTTTCGCTTCACGTCCTTTTTCACCTGTTTCAGCGGTAGCCGAGCAGGCGGCGCAGCCCGATGAAGGCCGGCAGCGGCTCCGTGATCACGTACGTCGGGATGCTCTCCATGTACCAGCGGTAGCGCCCCTTGTCCTCGAACCGGCCGCGGAAGCCGGAGCCGGACAGGGCGCCGACCAGGTTCGGCACGATGCCGCCCGCAATGTAGATGCCGCCGCGCGCCCCGAGCGTCAACGCCAGGTCGCCGGCGACGGTGCCGAGCATCGCGAAGAACATCTCCCGGGTCTTGCGGGCGAGCGGCTCGCCCTGCTCGGCCAGCGCCGTGACGTCGTACGGGCTCACGGTCGGCGTGCCGCGGCCGGCCAGCCGGGCGAGCGCCTGGTAAAGCCTGACGAGACCGGGGCCGGACAGGATCCGCTCGGCAGAGCAGTGGCCGAGCTCGTCGCGAATCATGTCGATGACTTCCGCCTCCCGGTCGTTCATCGCCGGCAGCGTCACGTGTCCGCCTTCGCCCTGCGCGACGGCCCAGCCGTCGGCGCACGGCACGACGCTCGAGACCCCGAGGCCGGAGCCCGGCCCGAGCGCCGCGATCGGAGTGCCGCGGACCGGGCTGCCGCCCCCGATCTGCTTCACGTGCTCCGGCGTCAGATGGGGCAGCGCCCACGCGATCGCCGCGAAGTCGTTGACGACCTGAAGGCCCGCCAGGCCGAAGGTGCGCGCCAGCTCGGACTGGCTGAAGCGCCAGCCGCGATTGACCATGGAAACCTCGTCGCCGACGATCGGGGCCGCGACCGCGAGGACGGCGCGCTTCGGCTGATCGCTCGCCCTGCGCTCGGCGAGGTAGGTGCGCAGCACGTCGTCGACGCTCGCGAAATCGGCCAGCTTGAAGCGCTCCACGGCGAGAATCCGGCCCTTGTCGTCGACCAGAGCGAAGCGCCCGTTCGTGGCGCCGATGTCCGCGATCAAGTCCATATCAGCTTCGAATCCCGTGATGACGAGCCGCCGCGGGACGCGCCCGGAGCGCCTTCGTCATGGTAGCCGTGCCGGCGTCGCGGACAAGCCCGGCCCAACCCGCCGAAGCGTGTAGACGCCTCCCTCCGGGTGCCGGCCCCGGTTGCCGGATGAGCAGCGGCGAGCCAGATCAGGCGTTCAGATCAGGAATTCTGGCGCTCTCGAGCTGAGCAATCATGTCCTTCAGCATCAGCTTGCGCTTCTTCAGCCGCCTCAGCATGACCTGATCGACACAAGGATCGGTCGCTAGCCGGGAAATGACATGATCCAGATCCTGGTGCTCCACGCGTAGCTCTCTCAGACGCTCGATGCTTCGAAATGAGTTCGTGATGATGACGTGGCCCCAGCCGGTTTCCGGCCGGCGTTCAGCCGGTCGATTTCAACGGTCCAAGCCAGTCGCGATTCTGGTCGCCGACCGCAAGGAAGTGCGGATTCAGCAAGTCGTCCTTACGGTTGTAGCGCAGCGGCTGGCCGTCGGTGTCCATCATAACTCCGCCCGCGCCCTCCAGGACAGCCTGAGCGGCAGCGGTATCCCACTCGGACGTCGGGCCGAAACGCGGGTAAACGTCGGCCTCTCCCTCGGCGACCAGGCAGATCTTCAGCGAGCTGCCCATCGGCTTCAGCTCGTGCGCTCCGAGGCGCTCGAGGTAGGTCGCGAGCGTGCCGCTCGGATGGCTGCGGCTGCCCACGACGCGCAGGGGGCCTGCGGCCGGCACGCTGACCCGGATGCCGCGGGCGTCCTGCCCGGCTGCCCGCCGCCATGCGCCGATGCCGGCCCCGCCGTAGTACTCCACCCCGAGCGCCGGCGCGAGCACGACGCCGAGCACCGGCGCGTGCGCCTCGATCAGCGCGATGTTGACCGTGAACTCGCCGTTGCGCTTGATGAACTCCTTGGTGCCGTCCAGCGGATCGACCAGCCAGTACGGGTCCCACGAGCGGCGGTCCCGGTGCTCGGTGCCGGAGGCTTCCTCCGACAGCACGGGCAGGGCCGGCCGGAGGCTCGCGAGAGCGTCCGTGATCACGTCGTGCGACAGGCTGTCCGCCTCGGTCAACGGTGAGCGGTCGTCCTTGAGCTCGACGTCGAACTCGCGCTGATACACCGACATGATCGCGTCGCCGGCGGCGCGCGCGATCGGCAGGATCAGCTCGAGCAGGCGTCGCCTGTCGTGAGGGGTCATCCCGTCTCGGGTCATCCTGATACCTCCTGTATCATGCCGAGCCATGCAGTCGCGACCGGCATCGATTCCGTGGCAGGACGTCGACACGATCCTGCTGGACATGGACGGGACGCTGCTCGACCTCGCCTTCGACAACTTCTTCTGGCTCGAGCTCGTGCCGGAGCGCTATGCCGCGCTGCACGGTCTCGGCGCAGAGGAAGCGAGGCGCCTGATCATGCCGCGCTACGAGCGCGTCCTCGGGACGCTCGCATGGTATTGCGTCGAGCACTGGAGCACCGAGCTCGGGCTCGATATCGTGGCGCTGAAGCATGAGCACCGGCATCTTATCAGCTATCTGCCGGGCGCCACCCGGTTCCTGACGGCCGCGCGCCGCCGCGGCGCGGACCTGTCGATCGTGACCAATGCGCACCCGGACACGGTGACGATCAAGGCGGAGCAGACGCGGCTCGACACGCGCGTCGACCGGATCGTCAGCTCGCACGAGCTCGAGGCGGCAAAGGAGAGCGAAGAGTTCTGGCGGGCGCTCGAGCGACGGCAGCGCTTCGACCCGAGCCGTACGCTGCTGGTCGAGGACAGCCTGCCCGTGCTGCGCGCCGCGCAAAGCTACGGGATCCGTCACACGGTCGCGGTCAGGCGGCCGGACTCGCGGCAGCCGCCGCGGGACGTCGCCGGCTTCCCGGCGGTCGACGGCGTCGCGGATCTGCTGTCCGAGGAGGGTACGGTGCGCAGGCCGGAACGGCCGGAAGCGCCGCCGGCTCAGTGACTGCCGGCGGCGGTGGGCCGGGCGCGAGGTCGCCGGAGCTCGCGTGCGCGACCGACCGCGCGTGCCGGACCGACCGCGCGTGCCGGACCGACAGCGCGTGCCGGACCGACAGCGCATGCCGGACC
>JAFGNC010000144.1 GCA_016927175.1 Gammaproteobacteria bacterium
AACGAAGGAGACAAGACCAAGCTCGACTATCAGCTGACGCTCGATCTCGCGGGAAAGGACGCCCGCGGCGGCGACGGCGCGAGCCCCGGCAACGCCACGCCGCGGCTCGACCATTCCGTGACGGTCGCGCTCGAGCGCGAGCTTCTCGATTACGCGAACCGGGGCGCCGTCCCGGAGGCTGCGGAAAATCAGACGCGGAGCGACGAGCAGTCGAGCGTCGTCGCGGAGTACCGCGCCAGCGTCGGCCGCGGCGGCTTCGCGGCCAGCGCCCGCTTCGACCGCAACGAGCTCTTCGACGACGCGAGCACGTACAGGCTGACCGGCAGCGTCGGGCTCGGCGGCTCCGCGCGCCTGCACGCCAGCGTCGGCACCGGCATCGCGAATCCGGGCTTCTTCGATCTGTTCGGATTCTTTCCCGGCAGCTTCGTCGGCAACCCGGCGCTGCGGCCCGAGCGCTCGACGAGCTTCGACGTGGGCCTCGAGAAGTCCTTCGCCGAAGGCAGGGTGCGCCTCGACGCGACCTATTTCCGCTCGGATCTCGAGGACGAGATCGTGCCGAGCTTCGACGAGGACACGCTGCTGTCGAGCGTTCGGAATCTGTCCGGCCGCAGCGAACGGCGCGGCGTCGAGCTGAGCCTCGCGGCGACGCCGACCCGGCGCTGGCAGGTCGCCGCGAGCTACACGTACACGGACGCGGAGCAGCCCGACGGCGCCGCGGAGCTGCGCAGGCCGCGGCATGTCGCGTCGCTCGACAACGCGTTCAGCTTTGCCGACGGCCGCGCCCGGCTCAACGTCGGCATCGACCACAGCGGCGCGCAGCTCGACAGCGAGCTCGTCTTCGCGACGCCGCAGGACCGCGTCGCGCTGCCCGGCTTCACGCTGGTCGGGCTCGGAGCCGACTGGCGCATCGACCGGCGCTGGCGCGTTTACGGCCGAATCGACAACCTGCTCGACGAAGAGTACGAGGAGTGGTTCTCCTACCGCGGCCGCGGACGCGCGTTCGTGGCGGGCTTCGCGATGGAGCTCGCCCCGTGAACGCCGCGCCCGGCGCGGCTGCTTCCGCGGCCGCGCGCCGGACCGCGGTCGCCGCGTGCGCGTGGCTGCTGCTGGCGGCGACCTGCGGCGCGGCAGCCGCGGTGCCGAAGGTCGCCTCGATCAACGTCTGCACCGATCAGCTCGTGCTGAGCCTCGCCGATCCGGAGCAGATCCTGACCGTCAGCTGGCTTTCGGCCGATCCGGAGGAATCGGTTCGCGCGGCCGAGGCCCGCCGCTATCCGTTGAACTACGGCTCGGCCGAGGAGTTGCTGCGTTACGCGCCCGACGTCGTCGTCGCGGGCTCGTTCACGAGCGCCCACGCGCGCTCCCTGCTCGCGAAGCTCGGCTACGAGGTCGTCACGATCCCTCCCGCCAATGGCGTCGACGACATCGAACGCAACATCGCCAGCGTCGCGGCGGCGGTCGGCCGCCCCGAGCGCGGCGCGGCGCTGATCGAGCACCTGCGCGAGACGCGCGCGCGCCTCGCGCGCTCGCGCCGGGCCGTGCCCGTGCCGGCGGTCGTCGTGCGGCCGGGGGGCTTCACGACGGGCAAGGGGTCGCTGGCGGACGAGCTGATGGCGCTTGCGGGGCTCGTCAACGTGCCGGCCGAGCAGGGTCTCGACCGCTGGGGCAGCCTTTCGATGGAAACGCTGCTGCGCACGGCGCCGGAGCTGTTGATCCTGACCGGCTACCGCGACGACGAAGCTTCCCTCGCGAACGCCGTGCTCGCGCACCCGGCGCTCAGGCGGCTGCGCGACGAAGTGCCGACCGCGATCGTGCCCGCGGCGCAATGGAGCTGCGGCCTGCCCGAAAGCCTCGAGTCGGTCGAAACGATGCAAAGCGCCGCAGCGCGGCTGCGCCGCGCACCGCCGGCACGGGCAGGGCGGTGAGCCGGCAACGCTCCGACGCATCCGTCGGCGCGCTGCTCGCCGCGTCGCTCGTGCTCGTCGCGGCGCTGTCGATCGGCATCGGCCGCACCAGCGGCGGTCCGAGCTTCGGTTTCGGCGATCCGGCGATCGCGCAGGCCGTCCTCGTCGAGATCCGTCTGCCTCGGACCCTGCTCGGGCTGCTCGTCGGCGGCACGCTCGGGCTGTGCGGCGCCGCGCTGCAGGGCCTGCTGCGCAATCCCCTCGCCGAGCCCGGGCTGCTCGGCGCGTCGAGCGGCGCGGCTTTCGGCGCGGTGCTGGTGTTCTATTTCGGTCTGAGCGCGGCGGACACGCTGCTGCTGCCGGCCGGTGCCGTGGCCGGATCGCTCGCGGCGCTCGGGGCCCTGTACGGCCTCGCCGGCCGCACGGGCAGCGTCGTCACGATCGTGCTCGCCGGCATCGCGATCAACGCGCTGGCCGCGGCGCTGACCTCGCTCGCGCTGAACTTCGCCCCGAGCCCGTACGCCGCGCTCGAGATTCTGTTCTGGATGCTCGGCTCTCTGGCCGACCGCAGCCTCGCGCACGTATGGCTGACGCTGCCGCTGATGATTCCGGGCTGGGCGCTCGTCGCGTCCGCGGCCCGCGGCCTCGACGCGCTGACCCTCGGCGAGGAGACGGCGCAGAGCCTCGGCTTCCCGCCGCAGCGGACGCAGTGGCTCGTGATCGGCGGAACGGCTCTCGCGGTCGGCGCCGCGGTCGCCGTGACCGGCGTCGTCGGGTTCGTCGGACTCGTCGTGCCGCATCTGCTGCGGCCCTGGGTCGGTCAGCACCCGCGCCGGCTGCTCGCGCCGAGCTTCGTGGCCGGGGCCGTGCTGACGCTCGCGGCCGACGTCGCGATCCGGCTGATGCCGCCGGGGCCGGAGCTGAAGCTCGGCGTCGTGACGGCGCTGCTCGGCGCCCCTTTCTTCCTGCATCTGATCATGCGCCCGCGGATCGTCGCCGGATGACGCTGCGGCTCGATCAGGTCGGCGTGCGCTACGGTGACCGGCAGGCCCTGCGGTCGATGACGCTCGAGCTCGAGCCGGGCGGTCTGGTCGGGCTCGTCGGCCCGAACGGAGCCGGAAAGAGCTCCCTGCTGAAGGCGGTCGCGGGCGTCGTGCCCGCGGCCGGCAGCGTGACGTGGCGGGGCATGCCGCTGGCAGGGCTCGAGCCGCGCGAGCGCGCGCGGACGGTCGCCTACCTGCCGCAGTCGCCCGCCGCGCACTGGCCGATGAAGGCGGCGGACGTCGTCGCGCTCGGGCGGCTGCCGCATCGCGACGAGGGCCGCCGGCACGCCAGCGCGAAGGCCGCCGCCGCGGCGCTCGAGCGCTGCGACGCCGCCGGGCTCGCCGAGCGGCGCATCGACGAGCTGTCGGGGGGCGAGCGGGCGCGCGTGCTGCTCGCGCGCACGCTGGCCGTCGAGGCGCCGGTGCTGCTGGTCGACGAGCCGATCCAATCGCTCGATCCGTACCACCAGCTCGGCATCATGCAGGTGCTGCGCGGCTATGCGGGACCGGACACGCTCGTGGTCGCGGTGCTGCACGACCTGACACTGGCCGCGCGCTTCTGCACGCGGACGGTATTGCTGCACGACGGCGCCGTAGTCGGCGACGGGGCGCCCGAGACGGTGCTCGCCGCCGGCCCGATCGAGCGCTACTACCGGGTGCGCCCCTACCTCGGCCGCTTCGACGGCGCGACCGTCGTCGTGCCGTGGACGCGGCTCGACCGGCGGGACTGAGCCGGGGCCGATCGGCCGGGCCGGCGTGAAGGTTCCCCCTGCTCCATGCTTATAATCGCGGCATGGCTAATCTGGTCACGCTGAGCCGGCTGATCCTGTTGCTTTTCGTGGTATGGCTGGCTTATCAGCCGGTCGGCGCGTGGCACTTCACCGCTTTTTTTTTGATCATCCTGATCTTCGTCTCCGACGGGCTCGACGGTTACATCGCGCGCAAGCGCAACGAGACCAGCCTGTTCGGCGCGCTGTTCGACATCGCCGGCGACAGAGTCGTCGAGCTGACGCTGTGGGTCGTCGCCGCTGACATCGACCTCGTCCCGATCTGGGTGCCGCTGGTCTTCATCATCCGCGGCGTCGTCGTCGATACGATCCGGTCGAGCAATTCCGTGTCCCGCGGCGTCGCGCCGTTCGCGCTGATGCAGTCGCCGATCGGCAAATTCCTCGTCTCCGGCAAGTTCATGCGCATCCTGTACGCCGTGATCAAGGCCTGCGCCTTCTGCGGACTGGCGCTGCTGCTGCCTTTCCCGGTCGTGCTGCCGGAGATCTGGGACCAGACGGGGTGGCTGCTGGTCGGCCTGACGTACACATTCGTGTACGCCGCGGTCCTGCTGTGCATTCTGCGCGGCCTGCCCGTGATCGTCGAGTTTGTCGCCGCCCAGAAAGAAGATATTCTGGGCAGCATGGGGCAGAAGCGATGAAGCTGGCCGTCTTCGACATCGACGGGACGCTGATCCGCGGAGGGTCCGAGCGGCTTTTCTGGCGGTATCTGGTGGCGCGGGGCAGGCAGGGCCCGCGGCAGATTTTCGCGTTTCTGCTGTTCATGATCCGCTACCTGCCGATCGGGGGCATCCACACGCCCCGCAAGAACAAGGCCTACCTGTGCGGGCTCGAGGTCGACGACGTGGCCGTGCTCGCCCGGGACTTCGTCGCCGAGAACCTGATTCACCGGCTGTACGGGCCCGCGGTGCAGCGGCTGCGGCAGCATCAGAACCGCGGGGACGTCGTCGTGCTGATGTCCGGGACGCTGCACCCGATCGCCCGCGCGCTGGCCGATCACCTCGGGGTGGACTACGTCTGCGCGACGATAACGAGCCAGCGCAACGGCGTCTTTCTGGCGCAGCCGCCGGAGATGCACCCGTACGATGCGGCCAAGCTGAATCTGGTCTCCCGGCTGGCCGCGGAGCTGCGTTTCGATCTGCGGCAGGTCACGGCTTACGGTGATTCGAAGCGGGACGTGTTTCTGCTGGCCGCGGTCGGAGAGCCGGTGGCCGTTCAGCCGGACTCGAAGCTGCTGGAGGTCGCGCTGGAGCGGGATTGGGAGATCATTCAGGACCCGGCGCCGGCCCCGGCAC
This sequence comes from Gammaproteobacteria bacterium, assembly GCA_016927175.1. Taxonomy (GTDB): domain Bacteria; phylum Pseudomonadota; class Gammaproteobacteria; order Steroidobacterales; family Rariloculaceae; genus ZC4RG20. Next base: position 5,028 of record JAFGNC010000144.1, read on the forward strand.
TGTCACGATAGCGACCAGGCGGACAGGCTCAGTCGCGATCGCGGCTGCGCGACTCCAGCAGATGAGCAACGTGGCTCAGCGCCCCCTTGATCTGCGCGAGATCCGATTCCAGCGCCGATACGAGCTGATCGACGGCCTCGATCAGCATGCGAGTCTGCTCGCTCCCGTCGTCGAGCTGCTGTCTGGACCGCCTGAGGCGGTCACGCACGGAGTCGTAGGACATTAATGGACCAGGTGCAGCTCACTCGGGTTTGTAAAGCCTACGGATCCCAACGGGTTCTCGACAACGTCGATTTCTGCGCAAACCGTGGAGAATTCGTCGTTGTCATCGGCCGCAGCGGCTCCGGCAAGTCGACGCTGCTGAACCTGATCGGGGGTCTGGACGAGCCGGATTCGGGCAGCGTGGCGATTGGCGACACGCGGCTCGACCGGATCAGCGAAGCCGAAAGAGCGCTGTTCCGCCGCACCCGTATCGGCTTCGTGTTCCAGTTCTTCAATCTGATCCCGACGCTGACGGTCGCGGAGAACATCGAACTGCCGCTGGCGCTGAACGGGCTGGCGCGGCCGGCGATCGCCGACCGCGTCGGCGCCCTGCTCGATGAGCTCGGCATCGGCGAGAGCGCCCGCAGGTTTCCCGAGGAGCTGTCCGGCGGCGAGCAGCAGCGCGTCGCGATCGCGCGCGCGGTCGCGCACGAGCCCGACATCGTGCTGGCCGACGAGCCGACCGGGAATCTGGACCTCGAGACCGCGGAACGCGTGCTGCATCTGCTGAACGAGACCTGCAGGCGGCGCGGCGCGACGCTGCTGATGGCGACGCACGGCCGCGAGGTCGTCGGGCTCGCCGACCGCGTCGTGACGATCCGCCACGGCAGGATCGAGGCTGCGACATGGTGATGCGCCTGCTGCTGAAGTCGGCGCGGCGCTTCTACCTGCGGCATCCGTGGCAGCTCGCGTTGGCGATAGCGGGTATCAGCCTGGGCGTCGCCGTTTACGTCGGAGTAGACCTCGCCAACGACAGCGCGCGCCGGGCTTTCGAGCTGTCGTCGGAAGCGCTGCTCGGCCGCACGACGCACAGACTGCTGCCCGTCGGCGGCCCGCTGCCGGAGACGCTCTACGCGGAGCTCGTGACGGAACGCGGCGTCAGCCGCGCCGCGCCGATCGTCGAAGGGGAGCTGCGCCTCGGCTCGGGGCCCGGCAGACGCTATACCCTGCTCGGCGTCGATCCGCTGAAGGAAGGCGCAGTGCGCGGGTTCGTGGGCTACGCGCCCGGCTCGGCCGGCGACGTCGGCCGACTGATGCTGGAGCCGGGCGCCGTGCTGCTGCCAGAGACCGTGGCGGCCGAGATCGGCGCCGAAACCGGGCACGAGCTCGACGTGCACGTGGACGGACGGCCGGTCACGATCTCGGTGGCGGGCTTCGTTCGCGACGCCGAAGCGGGCGCGGACGCCCCGGCGGTCGCGGACGTCTCGACCGCTCAGATCCTGACCGGCAAGCTCGGCGAGCTCGACCGGATCGACCTGAGGCTCGACACCGAAGCCGCCCGCGCGCTCGCGTCGGACCCGCCGCCGGGCACGACGCTCGTGGCCGTCGACGACGGCCGCGGCGGTTTCGGCGAGCTGACCCGGGCGTTTCGCACCAACCTGACCGCGCTCGGGCTGCTCGCGCTCGTGGTCGGCATGTTCCTGATCTACTCCACGATGGCGTTCGCAATCGTGCAGCGCCGCAAGGTCATGGGCACGCTGATCGCGGTAGGGCTCGACCGGCGGCAGCTGCTTGCCGCGACACTGCTCGAGGCGGTGTTCATCGGGGGCATCGCCACGATCGCGGGACTCGCGCTCGGTCACTTGCTCGCCCAGGGGCTCGTCGATCTCGTGCTCCGCACGATCGGCGACCTCTATTTCGCGGAGCGCGTGGCGGCCGCCGAGCCGTCGCGCTGGATTTATGTCAAAGGCGCATCGCTCGGCATCGTCGCCACGCTGGTGGCCGCGCTCGGCCCGTCGCTCGATGCGGCCCGCTCCGCGCCCGCGGCGACGCTGCGGCGCGCGGCGCTCGAGCGCAGGTCCAGGCGGCGCGCGCGGCTCGCGGCGTGGTGGGCCGTGCCGGCGCTCGCCGCCGCAGCCATCGCGGTCGCCGCCGACCCCCGCAACCTCTATCTCGGCTTCGCCGCGCTGTTCTTCGTGCTGGCGGCCGGTGCTCTGCTGACGCCGGCGGCGACCGGCGCGCTGATGCGGCTCGCGGCGCCGGCCGCCGAGCGCGGGTTCGGCCTGCCGGGCACGCTGGCCGTTCGAGGCGTGACGGCGTCGCTGAGCCGTACGGGCGTCGCAACCGCGGCCCTCGCCGTGGCTGTCGCGACGGTGATCGGAATCGGTCTGATGATCTCGAGCTTTCGCGCGAGCCTCGTGGAGTGGCTCGATACGACGCTGACTGCCGACCTGTACGTCTCTCTCGCCAGCGCCGTATTGCCCGACGGCGAGCCGGTCGATGCGATCCTCGACCTGCCCGGCGTCGCCGGAGTGTCGATGACACGATTCGCGCGGCTGCCGACCGCGGAAGGCGAGGTCAGCCTGCGGGCAGTCAGGCCCGGCCCCGACGGCTGGGGGCTGGAGCTGACGAGCGGCGGCGACGATGCGTACCAGCGGCTCGAACGAGGCCCGGCCGTGGCCGTGTCGGAGGCGTTCGCGTTCCAGCGCCGGCTCGACGTCGGAGGGACGCTGACTCTGCCGACGCCGGGGGGCACGGCCCGATTTCCGATCGTGGCCGTATACCGCGACTACAACACGGGCAGCAGCGCCGCGCTGATGTCGCTCGAGAGCTATGCGCGAATCTGGGGCGACGACTCGATCACCAGCCTCGGCGTGCATATCGCCGATAACGCGGATCCGCAGGCCGTCGAGGCGTCGCTCGCCCGTCTGCTGCCGGCGTCGTCGGGCGCACGGATCCGCTCGACTTCGGGCCTCGTCGACGTTTCGCTGGCGATATTCGACCGTACGTTCAAGATCACGGAGGTGCTGAGGATTCTTGCCGCGTCCATTGCGTTCCTCGGCGTGCTGAGCGCCCTGCTGTCGATCCAGCTCGAGAAGGGCCGCGAGAACGCGGTGCTCAGAGCGATCGGGTTCTCTGCGCGACAGCTCGGCGTGCTGACCCTGACGCAGACGTTCCTGCTCGGCCTCGCCGCCGGGCTTGCGGCGATGCCGGTCGGAGCCGCCCTGGCGGCTCTGCTGGTTCACGTGATCAACCGCCGCTCGTTCGGCTGGAGCATGGAGCTCGTCTTGTCGCCGGGGCCGTTGTTGTCGGGGCTCGCGCTGGCCGTGGGTGCGGCGCTGCTGGCCGGAGTCGTGCCCGCGCTGCGCACGCGCCGGCTGGCCGTCGCCGGTGCGCTGCGCGAGGAGTGACGGAGATGTCGGCGGCTCGCCTCGCGACGGTACTCGCCCTGGCGTGGATCGGCGGATGCGGCGACATCGCGCCTGATGACCGCCGGAGCCCCGACCCGGACGCCGCGCAGACGTCGGACGGCCGGGCCGGCGTCGATCCGCAGCGGGACGGGGAGCCGGACACGGGCGCGCCGACGGGTATCCGCTACCTGTCCGGGGGCGGGGACTCCGACGGCTTCGCGCGCGCCACGGTGCCGCGCGCCTTCGAGTTTCCCGCGGACCACGGCGGGCACCCCGAATACCGCTCCGAGTGGTGGTATTTCACCGGTAACGTGTTCGGCTCCGACCGGCGGCATTACGGCTTCGAGCTGACTTTTTTCCGCTACGCGCTCGCCGACGAGCCGCCGCCCGGGCCTTCGGCGTGGTCGACGAACCAGTTCTGGATGGCGCACCTGGCGGTGACGGACACACGCAACGGCCGGCTGCTCGCCGAGGAGCGGCTGACGCGCGGCGCGCTGGGTCTCGCCGGCGCCGAGGCTTCGCCGTTCCGGGTCTGGGTCGAAGACTGGTCCGTGTCCGGCCGGCTCGGTCGGACGGATGGCAGCATCGTGCTCGAGGCCCGTGGCGAGCGCATCGCGCTCGACCTCGCGCTCGCGCCGTCGAAAGGTGTCACGCCGAACGGCGACCGCGGGCTCGACGGGAAGGGGCCGGAGCCCGGCAACGCCTCCTTTTACTACTCGATGCCGCGGATCGACGTGCGGGGCCGCATCACCGTCGACGGCAGGGAAGACGCCGTCAGCGGACTCGCGTGGATGGACCGCGAATGGTCGACCAGCGCGTTGACGCCCGACCTCGAGGGCTGGGACTGGTTCGCGCTGCAGCTGTCCGACGGACGGGATTTGATGGTTTACCGTCTGCGCCGCCGCGACGGCACGGCGAGCCCGTACAGCGGCGGTTCGCTGATCGACGCCGACGGCGCGCGCCGGAGACTCGACGTAGAGGACTTCGTGCTCGAGCCGCTGGATCACTGGTACAGCGAGCGGACCGGCACGCGTTACCCGGTGGCCTGGCGGCTGAGGCTGCCGGACGAGGATCTGCAGCTCGAGGTCAGGCCCTACGTCGATGACCAGGAGCTCGATCTGTCGGTCCGCTACTGGGAAGGCGCCGTATCGGTCGAAGGCCGTTCAGGCTCGGGGCCGGTCACCGGCAACGGCTATCTCGAGCTCGCCGGCTACTGACGCCCCAAAAAACAAAACCCCCGGCGCCGTCGGCACCGGGGGTTTCGCATGTAAAAGCCTGGCAGTGACCTACTCTCGCGCGAGCGAACCCGCACTACCATCGGCGCTGGGCGTTTTCACTTCCGAGTTCGGAATGGGATCGGGTGGTTCCCGCCCGCTATTGCCGCCAGGCAAACCGGT
>JAFGNC010000145.1 GCA_016927175.1 Gammaproteobacteria bacterium
GTGTGGCCGTGCTCCGCCGCAAGCTGCCTGAGCCTCGATTCGATGTCGGCGAGCGTCGTGCTGCCGTAAATCACGGGCTCCCGCGTGCCGAGCAGCCCGAGATTGGGTCCGTTCAGGAGTAAAAGCTGCGCCATGACGTGTCGACGACGAAAATCAACGGGCAAGTTTACCCGTTTTTCGACGCAAATGGCGGCGAGTTTTCGGTTTTTTGGCGGGCTGGCGCGAGGTGCGGGGCTACATCCGGCCGGCGAGCCGGGCACGGGCTTCTTCGACGTCCGCGCGTCCTTCCCGCAGGTCGTTCAGCACGGCGAGCAGGTTGTCCAGATGTTCCTGGTGCAGCTCGCCGGTATGCACGCCGATGGTGCGGCCTTCGGCGTCGGTGAAGATCGTGAACGGCATGGCGTAGAACTCGACGCCGAAGCTGCCGGCGGCGTTCACCGCCTCGGTCTGGCCCATCAGGATCGGGTAGTTGAACTCCATGTCGGCCGCGAACTGGAGCACCGGCTCCTTGCGGTCCACGGCGATGCCGACGACGGTCAGCCAGGGATTTTCTTCCTGCAACGTCTTCAGCATCGGTATCTCGCGCAGGCAGGGCGCGCACCACGTGGCCCAGAAGTTCACGATCAGCGGCCTGCCGGCCCAGGTGGCGATCGACTGCCTTTCGCCGTCCAGGTTCTCGAGCGAGAACTCGGGCAGCTCGTCGGCGAGCTCGAGCGGCGCGTCGTCGCCGTGGTCAGCGTGCCCAGCGTCGGCCGCGGCCTGGCCCGCGGAACCCGGCGCTCGCTGCTCGGCGGTGTCGGCGGCCCGCGGCACGGCCTCCGGCCCGTCGGCCGTCACGAAGCGGTAGGTCAGGTAGCCCGCGACCGCGGCCGCGCTCAGCGCGAGCGTCACCAGCGACGGTTTCATTGCCTTGCCCATGAACCGGAATCCTGCCCGGTTTCGGGCGGCGTGGGAAGGGGGCCCGCTACAGGGCCGCGACTTCGGTTACGTGCGCCGCGAAATCCTGCGCCGGCACGTAGCCGACCAGCTTGTAGGCGTCGCGGGCCTCGCCGGACGAGTCGAAAAACGCAATCGTCGGCGGACCGAAGCTGTCGAAATACTTCAGCAGCGCCTTGTCGTCGGCATCGTTGGCCGTCACGTCCGCCCGCAGCAGCGTGAACGGCTCGAGCGCCGCGACGACTCCCGGGTCCGGGAACGTGTACTTCTCCATCTCCTTGCAGGAGACGCACCAGTCGGCCGTGAAGTCCACCATGACGGGCCGGCCGGCCGCGCGCGCGGCCGCGAGCTCCGTCTCGAGGGCCGCGACCGACTCGATCGGCGTGAAGCTGACGTGCTGCTGCGGCACCCCGCCGCCGGCGCCCGCCGTCAGCATCGCGCGCGGGATCGGCCGCAGCGGGTCCTCGCCGCCGAGCGTCGCGCCGATCAGCATCAGCGCGCCGTACAGGCACGCCAGCACGCCGAGGCCTTTCGACAACCGCCGGGTCGGCGCCGGCGCCGCGGGCAGCGGCTCGAAGGCGCCGAGGAAGACGCCCGTCAGGAACACGAGCAGCGCCCACAGCACGAGCACGACGCTGCCGGGCAGCACGCGCTCCATCATCCAGATCGCAAGTCCCAGCATCATGACGCCGAAAGCGGCCTTGACCACGTTCATCCAGGCGCCGGCCTTCGGCAACAGCCTGCCGGCCGACGCGCCGACCAGCAGCAGCGGCGAGCCCATGCCGAGGCTCAGCGCGAACAGCGCGCCGGCGCCCCTGACGACGTCGCCGCTCTGGCCGATGACCGCGAGCGTCGCGACCAGCGGCGGAGCGACACAGGTCGTGACGATCAGCGCCGACAGCGCGCCCATGACCGCGGTGCCGATGAACGACCCCGCGCGCTGGCGGTTCGCGAGCTGCGCCATGCGCGTCTGGATCGCGGCCGGCATCTGCAGCTGAAAGAGTCCGAACATCGACAGCGCCAGCAGGACGAACATGCCCGCGAACAGCGTGATGATCCATGGCTTCTGGAAGACCGCCTGCACCTGCTCGCCGGCGAGCGCGGCGAGGGCGCCGGCGACGGTGTACGTGACGGCCATGCCGAGCACGTACGCGGAGGACAGCGCGAATGCCTTCTTCGTCGACACCTCGCCGTGGCCGGCGATGATCCCGGACAGGATCGGCACCATCGGCAGCACGCAGGGCGTGAACGCGAGCAGCAGCCCGAGCCCGTAGAACGTGATCGCGACGAGCGGCCAGGAGTCGCTCAGCACGAGCGACGCGAGCCGGTCCTGCTCCGACACCGGCCCTTCGGCCGCGGGGCCGGCTGCGCCGCTGCCGGCCGGCGCCGCCCCGACTTCGGCCGGCGCTGCGCCCGCGGCGTCCGCGAATTCGCTGGCCGCGGGCAATGTCAGCGACATCAGCTGCTCCGTCGGCGGATAGCAGATGCTGTCTTCCTTACAGCCCTGGAAGCTCGCGCGGATGTCGACGTCGACCTCGTCGGGGCTCGCGCGCGAGAACGGCACGCGCGCCTCGACGTAGTCGTAGAAGACGCGCACGTCGCCGAAGTTGCCGTCGTAATGCTCGACGCCCGGCGGCAGCTCCATCGTGCCGAGGCCGATGCCGCCGTCCGCTTCGACGGCGAACTTGTCACGGTACAGGTAATAGCCCGGCTCGATCTGCCAGCTGACGACCAGCTCGTTCGGTCCGTCGAAGCGCGCGTTCATGACGAACGCCTCTTCGAGAGGCAGCAGGTCGTCGCCGCTGCCGCCGAGCAGAGGCCGCGGCGCCGCGCCCGCGGGCCCGAACGGATCGACGGCGGCCGCCGCGGCGCCGGCCGCCTCGGGAAGCTCCACGTTACTGGTCCAGCGCTGCGGCGGATAGCACAGGCCGATGTCCGCGCAGCCCTGCAGCGCCATCTCGAGCTCCAGCTCGTCGGCGTCCCGGGCCGTGTACGGCACCGCGATCTCGAACTCGCCGCGGTAGATCTCCTGCTCGCCGAAGAACTCGTCGCTGTGCATCTCGCCGGACGGGTACTCGGCGGCGCCGAGCTCCACGCCGTCCGTCGGCGTGTCGAAACCGAAGCGCTCGCGATACAGGTAATAGCCGTCGACGACGTCGAACCGGACGATCAGGCGGTCGGCGGCGGCCTCGACCGTATAGGGGTAGGCGGCCTCCGGTCTCAGCACGTCCTGCGCGCCGGCGGCCGGCGCCAGCGCCGCCGTCAGCAGGCCGGCCGCGATGGCCCACAAGGCGGTGAACGCGGCGGCGAACGAGGCCGGCCCGGTGGTCCGGGTGCTCGTACGAACGCGGCCGCCGATTCCGCCGGGGCTGCTCATTCGGGCGATCCCGCGCCGCGAACGGACGCGGCGAGCCAGTCGAGATAACCCGGCAACCCGCCGGCCACGGGGACGGCCAGAACTTCCGGCAGGTCGTAGCTCGAATGCTCGCGGATCGCCGCTTCGACTTCCGGATAGCGGGTTCGGGTCGTCTTGATCAACAACAGGGTCTCCTGGTCGCGCTCGACGGCGTCCTGCCATCGATACGTGGATGTGATACCGTTGACAGCATTGACGCATGCGGCGAGCCTTCGTTCCACGAGCAGCGCCGCAAGGCCGTCAGCCTCGGACACCGAGCACGTCGTCAGCACCAGCAGCGATTCGCGCGCAGGCTGCGCGCCGGCCGATTCGGATTCCACGGGCTCCGCCTCTCAAGATCTCGGTGGGTTGGACACCGAGTCGGCAGTTTTTCCTTCGATCCGGCGCCGGGCGACTGCCGGCGGCGGCTCGGCAACAGCATAGCGGGCCTCGCGCCCGCCTGTCATGACGCCGTTCCCGGCCCTTGAAATCCGGCAGTTCGCTATTATGATTAGCACTCCACGCGGTCGAGTGCTAACAACAGATCCGGCCGATCGGGAAATACGTTAAATTTCATAAGCTTGGAAAGGGAGACCATCCATGAAGCTTCGTCCTTTACATGATCGCGTCGTCATCCGGCGGACCGAGGAAGAGCGCACCTCGCCCGGCGGCATCGTCATTCCGGACACCGCCGCCGAGAAGCCGATTCGCGGCGAGGTCATCGCCGTCGGCCAGGGCAAGGTGATGGAGAACGGCGAGGTCCGCAAGCTCGAGCTGAAGAAGGGCGACAAGGTGCTGTTCGGCAAGTACTCCGGCACCGAGGTCAAGGTCGAGGGCGAGGAGCTGCTGGTCATGCGCGAAGACGACGTCATGGCCGTCATCGAGAGCTGACCGAGCGGATTCGGCCGAACCCCGTTCCAACTCAGGATCAAGACTACATCTAATACGGAGAAAGATTCATGGCGACTCCTAAAGAAGTCCGCTTTGCCGACGACGCTCGTCAGCGCATGCTGCGCGGTGTCAACGTGCTGGCCAACGCAGTCAAGGTGACGCTCGGCCCGAAGGGCCGCAACGTCGTTCTCGAGAAGAGCTTCGGCGCCCCGACCGTCACGAAGGACGGCGTATCGGTTGCGAAGGAGATCGAGCTCGAGGACAAGTTCGAGAACATGGGCGTGCAGATGGTCAAGGAAGTCGCGTCCCAGACTTCCGACGCGGCCGGCGACGGCACGACGACCGCCACCGTGCTCGCGCAGGCGATCCTGCGTGAGGGCCTGAAGCAGGTTGCGGCCGGCTTCAACCCGATGGACCTGAAGCGCGGCATCGACAAGGGCACGGCCGCGCTGACGGCGGAGCTGAAGAAGCTGTCGAAGCCGTGCGAGGACGACAAGTCGATCGCGCAGGTCGGCACGATCTCGGCCAACGCCGACGAGGAAATCGGCAAGATCATCGCCGAGGCGATGGGCAAGGTCGGCAAGGAAGGCGTGATCACGGTCGAGGAAGGCTCCGGGCTCGAGAACGAGCTCGAGGTCGTCGAGGGTATGCAGTTCGACCGCGGGTATCTCTCGCCCTACTTCATCAATAACCAGCAGAGCCAGTCGGCCGAGCTCGACAACCCGTTCATCCTGATTCACGACAAGAAGATCTCGAACATCCGCGATCTTCTGCCGCTGCTCGAAGGCGTCGCGAAGTCGAGCCGTCCGCTGCTGATCATCGCGGAGGACGTCGAGGGCGAGGCGCTTGCGACGCTGGTCGTCAACAACATTCGCGGCATCGTCAAGGTCGCCGCCGTCAAGGCGCCTGGCTTCGGCGATCGGCGTAAGGCCATGCTGCAGGACATCGCCGTGTTGACGGGCGGCCAGGTCATCTCCGAGGAAGTCGGCCTGTCGCTCGAGAAGGCGAACCTCGAGGATCTCGGCGAAGCCAAGAAGGTCCAGGTCTCGAAGGAGAACACGACGATCATCGACGGCGCCGGCCGTGCCGAGGACATCAAGGGCCGCGTGGAGCAGATCAACAAGGAGATCGAGGAGTCGACGTCCGACTACGATCGCGAGAAGCTCCAGGAGCGTGTCGCGAAGCTGGCGGGCGGGGTTGCCGTGATCCGCGTCGGTGCCGCGACCGAGGTCGAGATGAAGGAGAAGAAGGCCCGCGTCGAGGACGCGCTGCA
>JAFGNC010000022.1 GCA_016927175.1 Gammaproteobacteria bacterium
CGAGCGTCACGGACACGATCGAGCAGCAGGTCGAGTCGAGCGTGACGGACACGATCGAGCAGCAGGTCGAGTCGAGCGTGACAGGCACGATCGAGCAGCAGGTCGAGTCGAGCGTGACGGATTCGATCGAGCAGCAGGTCGAGTCGACCGTCACCGCCACGATCGAGCAGCAGGTCGAATCGAGCGTCACGGATACGGTCGAGCAGCATATCGAGTCGAGCGTCACCGAGAGCATTGCGCAGCAGATCGAGGCAGGCGTCTCGGACGGCATCGCGCAGCAGATCGAGTCGACGGTCGCGGGCACGATCGAGCAGCAGCTCGTGTCGGGTGTCGCGGACGGTCTCGAGCAGCAGGTCGAGGGCGCGGTCACGGACGGTGCGGCGCAGCAGATCGAGTCGGCCCTGAAAGACCTGATCGGCGATCGGCTGGCCGGCGCGAACGAAGAGCTCGAAGCGGTTCTCGGCGAGCCGGGACTGCTGGACCCCGAGGACACGTCGCGTCTTCGCGGCGCCGTGCGGCAGTCGATCGACGACGCGGTGCGTGCTGCGGGCGGCCTCGAGGACGGCACGGGCGGCGGGGCCGATGGGGCGTCGGGCGAGGACGGCGGCGAGTCGGCCCTCGCGGACCGGTTCGTCGAAGCGGCCGAGGCGGGAGGCCGCGCGATCGAACGGGACGTGTGGATCATTCTCGTGCCGCCGCAGCACGTCGAACGGATCGACGGCTGGGGCTTCGATATCCAGGAGCGGCAGACGCTGAGCGCGCTGAACCGGGAGCTGGTCCGCGTGTCGGCGCCCGCGGACCGGGAGCTTGCCGAAGCCGCGCTCGAGCTGGCGCTCGACGCACCGGGCACGCTGGTGGACTTCAACCATGTTTATCGCCAGCAGGCAGAGGAGGCGGGCGACGGGGGGCCTGCGATTCCGGCCGTCGAAGGCCGTGACGCGCCTGCGCGCGGCGCCGTGGGCATCGTGGATACGGCGGTGGACGCGCGGCACGAGGCATTTCGGTCGGCATCGATCGTGCAGCGGGATTTCGTCTCGTACGACGTCCCGCGGCCCACGCGGCACGGCACGGCCGTCGCATCGATACTCGTCGGGAGCTCGGGCGGGGACGCGGGCGGCGCGCGCCAGCCGCGCCAACCGGATACGGGGCGCGCCGGCGCGACGCTTTACGCCGCGTCGGTATTTTTCGAGGACGGTGCCGGCAACGCGATATCGACGACTGAGAGCCTCGTCGAGGCGCTCGCCTGGCTGCGTGGCGAGGGCGTGCCGGTCGTCAACATGAGCCTGTCGGGTCCGCCGAACCGTGTGCTCGAAGCCGCGATCGACACCGTCGCGCAGCAGGGCACTGTCGTCGTCGCGGCGGTCGGCAACAACGGGCCGGCCGGGGAGGCGCTGTATCCGGCGGCGTACGACGCCGTCGTCGGCGTCACGGCCGTCGACGCCGCGAACCATGTTTACCCGTTCGCGAATCGAGGCCGCCAGGTCATGTTCGCGGCGCCGGGTGTCGCCGTCGAGGTCGCGCGCAGCGGCGGCGGATACGGCACGGAAACCGGCACGTCGATGGCGGCGCCTTACGCGGCGGCCGTCATCGCGCGCTCGCTGCGCGGCGGCATCCGCGCGGCCGACGAGGCGCTCGCCGCGTTGCAGGCGACCGCTGTCGACCTCGGCGATAAGGATTTCGACGAGATCTACGGGTTCGGGCTGATCGTTGCCGACGATCTGTCCGCCAGCCGCGCAAGCCGCTGACCCGCCGCCGCGCCGCGCTTATCCGCGCTCGTATCATCCGATCTCGCCCGCACACGGGGCGCCCGAGAGCGCTGGCGTCTGGACTCGCGCGCCGTCGTGCCGCACTCTGCCGGGCAGGCCGGTATAACGCCCGCATGCGGAATCACTGTCAGGTAGAAAGGAAGAGCCCACGATGAACGTCCGTCCACTGTGGATGGTTTTGCTGCTCGGATATTGCGGCGGCGCCGCGGCGCAGCAGAGCGAGGAGGAGGGGTTGTCCGGTAAGGTCGCTTTCGGCTATCTCGCCACGAGCGGCAACACCGAGAACGAGAACCTGAACCTGAGCTTCAGCGGCGTCCATGACGCGGCGCCGTGGCACCACGGCCTCGACGGCCTCGCCGTCCGCGCCAGCACGAACGACGTCGACACGGCCGAGGCGTACGGCCTGACGTGGAAGTCGCGCTACGACCTGACCGAGAGCGGTTACCTGTTCGGCGTCGTCGCGTGGAACCAGGACGAGTTCAGTGCCTACGATCAGCAGCTTCGCGAAGTGGTCGGTTACGGCCGGCGATTCCTGGACAGCGAGAGGCACTTGCTGAACGCGGAAGCGGGCCTCGGTTTTCGTCAGGCAGATCTCAGAGACGGCACGAGCGAGGACGACTCGATCCTGCGCCTCGCGAGCGATTACCGATGGACGATCAGCGAGACCTCGAGGTTCGATCAGACGCTCGCGATCGAGACGGGCTCCGACAACACCTACATGGAGTCGGTCTCGAGCCTCAGCGCCGACGTCTGGCAGAACATCGCGCTGGTGCTGTCCTACACGATCAAGCGCAACTCCGAGGTGCCGGTCGGCACGGTCAGGCGCGACACGTTCACCGCGATTTCGCTCGAATACTCCTTCTGACCTGCAGCGGGCAGGGCGGCAAAAGGGGTCAGGGCCCTTTTTCCGGTAAAAAGGGGTCAGGGCCCTTTTCAGCGCAAAAAGGGCCCTGACCCCTTTTCC
>JAFGNC010000146.1 GCA_016927175.1 Gammaproteobacteria bacterium
AAAAGACGTTGCAGCTCGCCCACCGAACCTTCGCGCCGAGCGCCTGCAGCGTCTCTATCAGCACGGCCGTCTGGATCGTCATGTGGAGGGAGCCCGTGATCCGCGCGCCCTTCAACGGCTGCTGCGGGCCGTACTCTTCGCGGATCTTCATCAGGCCGGCCATCTCGTGCTCGGCCAGCTCGATCTCCATGCGGCCGTAGTCGGCCTGCCCGAGATCCTTGACGAAAAAGTCCTTGCCTGCGTTCTTCGCGGCCAGATCAGTACTCATATGGGTCACTCCTGAAAGTTCAAATCGATCGGCCGAAAGCGGCCTTGAAACGTTGCTCGAATTCGTCGCGCGTGAAGCTGTGGTTCTGCGTGCCGTGCTGCTCGATCTTGATCGACCCCATCAGGCTCGCGATCCTGCCGGTGGTTTCCCAATCGAGCTTGTGGAGCAGCCCGTACAGCAGGCCTGCGCGGTAAGCGTCGCCGCAGCCCGTCGGGTCCTCGACGGCCTTCGGCTTGGCCGTCGGGATCTGGTACTCCGCTTCCTTCGTGTAGATCGTCGAGCCCTCGGCGCCGCGCGTGACGATCAGCGCGTCCGTCTGCGCCGTCACGTCCTTGACGTCCCAGCCGGTGCGGTCCTTCATCAGCTGCCACTCGTAGTCGTTGACGGTGACCCAGGTCGCTTCCTTGACGAATTTCCTGAGATCGTCACCGTTGTACATCGGCAGTCCCTGGCCCGGGTCGAAAATGAACGGGATACCCGCCGCGGCGAACTGCTCGGCATGCTCGATCATGCCCTGGCGGCCGTCCGGCGACACCATGCCGACGGTGACTCCCTTCGCGTCCGTGACTTTGTTGACCTCCGACTGATTCATCGCGCCCGGATGGAACGCAGTGATCTGGTTGTCGTCGAGGTCCGTGGTAATGAAGGCCTGCGCCGTCAGCACGTCGTCGAGCACGCGAATGTGGTCCTGCCGGATACTCCAGCGGGACAGCCATTGCGCGTAGGGGTCGAAATCCTGCCCGACCGTCGCCATCGGCAGCGGATCCTCGCCGAGCAGCTTCAGGTTGTACGCGATGTTCGTGGCGCAGCCGCCGAACTCGCGCCGCAAACGCGGCACGAGGAACGCAACGTTCAAGATGTGGATCTTGTCGGGCAGGATGTGGTTCTTGAACGAGTCCTCGAACACCATGATGTTGTCGTAGGCCGCTGAGCCACAGATTAGTGCAGTCATCCTTTCCCTCTCACTCCGTATCGTTCAACGTTGCGTCCGCTCGTGCGCCGGGCGGTCAAACCGACGCCTTGAGGGCCTCGGCCTTGTCCGTCTTCTCCCAGCTGAACTCGCTGCGGCCGAAGTGGCCGTACGCCGCGGTCTTGCGGTAGACGGGCTTCAGTAGATCCAGCATCGTGACGATGCCGTAGGGACGCAGGTCGAAGTGCTCGCGCACCGCCGCCTCGATCTTCGCCTCCGGCACCTTGTTCGTGCCGAAAGTCTCGACCGTGATTGAGGTGGGCTTCGCGACGCCGATCGCGTACGACACCTGCACCTCGCAGCGCTCGGCGAGGCCGGCGGCGACGACGTTCTTGGCGACATAGCGGCACGCGTACGCGGCCGAGCGGTCAACCTTCGAAGGATCCTTGCCCGAGAAAGCGCCGCCGCCGTGACGGGCCATGCCGCCATAGGTGTCGACGATGATCTTGCGCCCGGTCAGGCCGCAGTCGCCCATCGGCCCGCCGACGACGAACCGGCCGGTCGGGTTGATGTGGTACTCGGTGTCCTTCGTGATCCACTTCGTCGGCAGCACCGGCTTGATGATCTCCTCCATGACCGCTTCCTGCAGGTCCTTCAGCGAGATGTCCGGGCTGTGCTGCGTGGACAGCACGACGGCCTCGATGCCGACGGGCTTGTTGTCCTCGTAACGGAACGTCAGCTGGCTCTTCGAGTCCGGGCGCGCCCAGTCGGCCTTGCCGGACTTGCGCAGCTCGGCGTGCTTCTCGAGCAGCAGATGCGAGTAGATGATCGGAGCCGGCATGAACGTGTCGGTCTCGTTCGTCGCATACCCGAACATCAGGCCCTGATCGCCCGCGCCCTGCTCTTCCGGAGCCGTGCGGTCGACACCCTGCGCGATGTCGCGCGACTGCTTACCGAGCGCGTTCAGCACGGCGCAGGTGTTGCCGTCGAAGCCTTTGTCGGAGTGGTCGTAGCCGATGTCGAGGACGACCTGCCGAATGATCTCTTCCGCCTCGATCACGGCATTGGTCGTGATCTCGCCGGCAACCATGACGAGGCCCGTCTTGGTCAGTGTCTCACAGGCGACGCGGCTCTTCGTGTCCTGAGCGATGATCGCATCCAGGATCGCGTCCGAGATCTGGTCGGCCATCTTGTCCGGATGTCCCTCCGAAACCGATTCGGACGTAAAAAGGTATGACTTGCTCATCTTTACACCTACTCTTCTACTGCACTAATTGTGTCGGTCTGACGAAAACCTGCCTGATAACCCAAGGGCGGGCCGGCCGAGCCGACCCGTGATCTAACGGACCTCGAATCCCGTCGCGTCGCGGTTCATATCGAAATCGCCGCTGACGACGGAGTTCGCCCACTTCGCGGTCTTTACGACGCCGCCGAAGCAGAAGAAATGCGCTTTCTCGAATCGGGACTCGGGATGACTCGCCCGGTGCCGGGCGATGTGGGTGATCATGTCATCCGGGGCTTGAGAGCGTAACAGATTTGCGGTCGCCCCGGAGCGGCTGACCGCCATCCTGGCGGAAGTGCCGATGCCGCACAGCATCGCGAACTTGACCAGCTGCCGCACCGAAGCGGGGCCAGCGAAACCCGCGTGAATGGGCAGCTCGATCCCGGCCTCGGTCGTCTCCCGCTCCCAGCTCGTCACGGCGTCCGGATTGAAGCTGAACTGCGTCACGATGCGGACGTTCAGATCGGAGGTCTTCGCGAACTCGTTCTTGCCCTGCAGCGCTTGCGCGACCCGCTGCTCGCCGATCGCCTTGCTGCCCTCAGGGTGCCCGGCCACGCCGACGGACGTGAATCCGTACTGGCCGAACAGCCCCGTCTCGAGCACCTCGAGACTGCTGTCGAAGGCCGCGTTCTGCACGGCCGAGTCGCCGCCGAGGACGAGGGCTTCCCTGACGCCGCCGTTTGCGAGCGCCTCGAGCGCGCGCTCGAGCTGCTCGCGGCTCTCGAGCTTGCGCGAGACGATGTGCGGCACGGGATTGAAGCCGAGGTCCTTCAGCCGCAGCGTGAGACGCACGATCTCGTCGAGCGGCACGCCGGGCAGGTTGGCCATGTAGACGGACGCGCCGGCCGGCAGCGTCTCCGGAAACGAGTCGAAATTCTTCTCGTCGTGTGGCGTCGCCTCGATCGAATAGCCGTCGAGGTACGAGATGATTGCGCTTTTCAGCTCATCGGGCGACATCGCCGCTTCTCCATTTTCGCTGCACGTCCTGACCGCGTTCCCGGCACGCAGCCGGTCCCACGTCGTTCACGTCTTTCTGGATACGACGAAGCTTTCGTCGTTGAACCACAGTCCCTTGTATTTCTTCAGCACCTCGGCCGTATACTTCAGGTAGTCCCCGGACGTGATGACCGACTCCAGACGCTCGTCCTCGATCTGCGCCACGTAGATCGACGCGTTCCAGGCCGCGAACAACGTGGACGTCCCGATGCTCTGCTGCACCTCGCTCGGCAGCGTGTGCATCTCGTAGCGGAAAACCGACTTGGCGTCCGAGCCCGCAATGAAATTATAGTTGCGGGCGTCGCGGCCGATCTCCTCGCGCAGGACCTTGATCAGCTCGTGCCGGTCTACGCGGAACGGGTCCTCGTCCGGCCACACCTTGCGGATCAACTCGAGCGCCGGATCTTCGCCGCAGGACTGCACGGCCAGAAGGCGGCCCGCCGGGCCGAGCGCGCGCACGAGCGGCGCCAGCACCTTCTTGACCTTGAACTCGGCGCTCATGCGCGCCCGCCACGGCTGCGACGCGATCGCGAGATCGTAGTCGCCGCCGACCTGCCCCGGCCGCGGAATCACGCTGTCCAGCAGGAACGAATGGTCCTTGCGATGAATCACCAGCACCGACGGACGCACGTACATCGGATTGCCGGTCTTCTCGCTGGAGCGCACCTGCCAGCCTTCGACCAGGAACGGGTCGAGCGCCCGCAGCTGCTCGCCGTACTCGTACGCGGAGTCGCCCTCGAGCGCCACCTCGCGCCAGTTCAGGGCCGCGGCGTTCTTGACGTCGCGCGGCCGCAGCCAGGGCGCCTCGGCGTAATACAGGTTCGTGATGACAATGACGCTCGCCGGATGCTCGATGAAACGGTCCGGCAGCTTCTCGAGGGACAGGCGCACGTCCTCGAGACTGATTTCCTTGCCGACGATGAAGAACGGCGTGATCGGGAAACGGCGGTGCATGGCGCGCATCAGGTGCGTCAGCACGGTGGCGTCGCCCATGCCGGCGTCGAATACGCGCAGCGCAGGCGGAGTCGGGCGCAGGTGCACGAGCTCCCGCGCGGCGCGCTCGGCCACTTTCCACTTCTCGTTGCAGGTATTTACGAACGCGAGGTACTTCTGGCGGTTGTCGTAGAAACGGAACGGACGGTCGGCCGCCGCTTCGGCTTCCGTTTGCCCGCGTTTCGGCTGCGTGCGCGCTACGGCCTTCTTGCGCGTCGAAGTCTTGCCACTCATCGTTGATTCCTTTTGTTGAGCGGTCGCCGAGTCCTGCCGGGGCCCTCCATTCGGGGACTGCGACGGCGCTTCATTACCACTGATAAAGGTTCTGATCTTTTCCGCGGTTTCCAGCGTGACGTCTTTCCCGCTGCGCAACCTCGAGCACAACTTGCCGTCGTTGACGGCGAGTCGTCCGAAAGTGGATTCGGCCATCCCCGACCGGCGGCAATAAGACTCGATTTCGCCGAGCAATGTGTCGGTCGCGCCGCGCATGCAATCTCCCCCGCCGCAGGCCCGCTGGTCGACTTTGATTGGGACTGAGACCATACGCCTGCGCCAGATTCGATGCAAGCGTTTTCCTGCCCACGTTTTTGTCCCACTTTGGATGTGGGACATCGCCCACACGCTGAATCGTCCGCGCACCGGCGCGGCGAGACGTGCTGCCACTCCGCGCCACGACGCGGCGGACCGCGCGCTGCCGGCGCGGCGGCGGCGCCCCGAAGCGCCTCTCTGCGGCGCGGCCGCGCCGGGCGCGCCGCGCCCCGTTGTTTATAATCCCGCGCTGCACGCCCCGGCCGCCGGGGCGAAAGAACCGGACGACGGGGGAGCTCGGATGAGTCTTTACGGTTGGTCATGGTCGTTTCTGGTCCTGTACATCGGGGCCATGCTCGCTTTCGGCTGGCTCGGCAGCCGCCGCGTCACCGGCGCCGACGACTTCGCCACCGCACGCGGCGGCTACGGCGCCCTCCTCCTCGCGCTGGCGTTCGCTTCGACGGCCGCCAGCGGCGCCACGTTTCTCGGCCTGCCCGGACTGACCTACAGCTACGGCATGTCGACGCTGTGGATCGCCTTCTGTTACCCGGTCGGCGTCTACATCGGCATCCTGATCTGCCAGCGCACGATCGGCCGCTACGGGAACACGACCGGTGCCCGTTCGATCCCGGAGTTCCTGGGTCAGCGCTACGGCTCCGAGACTCTGCGCGTGTCGTCCGCGATCTTCTCCCTGATCCTGTTGTTCTATCTCGCGAGCCAGCTCGTGTCCGGCCTCGTCATGTTCGAGATGATGCTCGGGCTTCCCAAAATCTGGGCCCTCGTGATCACGACGGCGGTGCTGCTCGGCTACGTGACGCTCGGCGGCGCTCACGCGGACATCCTGACCGACGGCGCGCAGGGCCTGCTGATGGTGCTGCTCGCGGTCGCGATCGCACTGATTTTCTTCTTCGGCGTCGGCACGGACGGATTCTCGAGCCTGCTGGACAACCTTCGCGCCCAGGACCCGCAGCTGCTCGATACCTTCAACCCGGCGGATCCGACCACCGCGTCGGTGTGGTCCGTGATCACCGTGACCGTTGCGCATATTCCGCTCGGCCTGCTGCCGCACATCGGCAACAAGCTGTGGGCACTGAAGGACGAGCGCTCGCGCAACCGGTTTCTGGCCCTCGCGTTCACGTTCGGCTTCATCCTGCCCGCGATCACGCTCGGCGGAGCGACGGCGCGCGCCGTGCTCGGCGACGACCTGTTCGACGCCGCCGGCGGCCCGAACGGAGCGCTGCCCGCCCTGTTCATCGAGATCTTCCCGACCT
>JAFGNC010000147.1 GCA_016927175.1 Gammaproteobacteria bacterium
ACGTCCCCTGGCTCGTCACCTTCGCAGCGCGCTGCACCCGCGAGCCTCGATCGTCGCGTCGGCGGCGATCGTCGCGGCAGTGTCCGTCGGCTGCTCACGCGGGCCGGGCGAGGGCGCGGCGGGCGACGCCCCGGAAGCGCAGCCCGGCTCGGGCGCGTCCGGCGTCAGCGGCCTGGGTCGGCCGACGCCTGTGCCGGTGCCGGCCGGGGCCGGCAGCGGCCAGCCGCATCTCGCGCTCGGCCCGGGAGGGCAGGCCGTGCTGAGCTGGCTCGAGCCGACGGGCGAGCGCGGGCAGGCGCTGAAGTTCTCTCGGTTCGAAGCCGGGGACTGGAGCGCGCCGGAGGAGGTCGCGGCCGGCGAGAATCTGCTCGTGAACTGGGCGGATTTCCCGTCGGTCGAGCCGATCACGGCGGACACCTGGATCGCGCACTGGCTCAGGATGGCGCCGGACAGCTTCGCATCGTACGACGTCTCTTATTCGGTATCGCGTGACGGCGGGCAGACGTGGAGCGAGCCTGCGTTGCTGAACGACGACGGTTACCTGACCGAGCACGGCTTCGTTTCGCTGTTCCCGTGGGGAGACGCGATCGGCGCCGTCTGGCTGGACGGCCGTCGCATCGCCGAGCAGTTCGAACAGGGCGAGTTCGACCCCGAAGCGCCGCCGGTCGGCATGAGCCTGCGCTACGCGCGCATCGGCTACGACGGCGCGGTGCGCGAACGCGGCGAGCTCGACGAGCTCGCCTGCGACTGCTGCCAGACCGATGCCGCGGTCGCCGCCGACGGCCCCGTCGTCGTGTATCGCGACCGGACACCGGCGGAGATACGCGACAACGTCGTGCTGCGTTACGCCGACGGCGCATGGCAGCCCGCCGTCACGCTCGGGCCGGACGGATGGCACATCGAGGGCTGCCCGGTCAACGGTCCGGCCGTGGCGGCACGCGGCGACGACGTCGTCGCGGCATGGTTCACGGCGCCCGGCAACGCGCCGAAGACGCGTTTCGCACGCTCGACCGACGGCGGCGCGACCTTCGGCCCGCCGGTGGAGATCGACGGCGCGGGCTCCTTCGGCCACGTCGACGTGGCGCTGTTGCAGGACGGGGGGGCCGCCGTCAGCTGGTGGCGGCGCGCGGAAGCAGGCCGAACGCAGCTCGCGGCCCGGCGCATCGAGCCGGACGGCACGCTGGGTGAGATCGTGACCGTCGCGAGCAACGCGGCGGCGCAGCCGGTCGACGTCCCGCAGATGATCGAGACCGGCGGGGAGCTGCTGTTCGCGTGGACCGACGCGGCGCAGAACACCGTCAGGACCGCGTCCGTCAGCCTTTCTCCGCCGCGCTGATCCCGGGATCACGTCATGTCCGGACGCTTACGGCCTATCGCGCTGGCCGCGGCACTGGCGGTCGCGGTGGCGGGCTGCGTGCGCTACGCGCCGCTGTCCGACACGTACGAGGGTCCGGACGATCTGCCGACGAACCTGGCCGAACGCTATGCGTACCAGGACGTCGCGACGCCGCACGAGGAAGATGCGCTGAAGGAAAGGCGCAGCTTCACGCTGAAGGAGATCACCATTCCTTTCGGTCCGGCGGGCGATGCGCTCGCGGACGCGGCCGACGAGGACGAGATCGTATTCGAGTACTACGACCTCGAGGGCGACGAGCTGACGCCCGTCATCGTGCTGCTGCCGATCCTGAACGGCAACATCCGCGTCTCGCGGTATTTCGCGCGCTACTTCACGAACCACGGCTGGGCGGCGCTGGTCATCGACCGCGACAGCGACCTGCTGCGTGAAGGGCTGCTCGAGCCGGAGCAGGAGATTCGCCGGAATCTGACGGCGTACATGCGTGTGCTCGACTGGGTCGACGCGCACCCGGAGCTGGACGGCGAGGCGCTCGGCCTGTTCGGCATCAGCTTCGGCGGCATCGATGCCCTGATGCTCGCGGCGCTCGACGAGCGGGTCGACGCGGTCGTCGCGGCGATGGCCGGCGGGGACCTCGCGTATCTCGTCATGAACACAAGCTACTGGAGCGTCGCGCGGCGCGTGCACAGGATGCTGCGAAAGGAGGACATGAGCCGCGACAGCCTGCGGCAGCAGATCGAGGACATGATCGATACCGATCCGCTCGCGCTTGCGCCGTACGTCGACGCGCAGGACGTCTTTCTGGTCATGACGCGCACGGACATGATCGTGCCGTTCGAGGCCCAGCAGGCGCTGCGCCGGCGGCTCGGGCAGCCGGAAACGCTGTACCTGCCGACCGGGCACCGGACGTCGGTCGTGTATTTCCCGCTGCTGCGCAGCAGCTCGTACGAGTTTTTCGCGCGGCAGTTCGCGGGCGGCTGACGCCGGCTCGCTCGCCTCAGCCGTCGATGCGCTCGAGGACGTGGTCCGCGAGCGCGAGCGCCGACGTGAGTCCGGGCGACTCGATGCCGAACAGATGCACGATCGTCGCACCGCCCGGCTCGCCGGCACGGCTCACCCGAAAATCGGCCGGCGACTCGCCCGGCCCGCTCAGCTTCGGACGCACGCCGACGTAAGCCGGTGCCAGGGCGCCGTCCTCGAGCCTCGGCCAGTATCTGCGGACGGCGGCGTAGAACGCATCCGCGCGCGTGGCGTCGAGCGTGTAATCGACCGTCTCGCTCCATTCGACATCGGGCCCGAAACGCGTGCGGCCGGCCAGGTCCAGCGTCGCGTGGATGCCGAGGCCGCCTTCCTCCGGCAGCGGATACACCAGATGGCTGAAGGGGCTGCGGCCCTGGTACGTGAAGTAGTTGCCCTTCGCGTAATGCAGTGGCGGAACGTCGCCGCCATCCGGGACGTCCGCTATCGCCCGCGCGACGCGGTCTGCGTAGAGTCCCGCGGCATTGACGACGACGCCGGCCTCGAGGTCGGTCGTCTCGCCGTCGCCCGATACCGTGAGCCGCACCGTACGCCCGGCGTAGCGGCCGGCTTCGACGGCGGCATGCAGCGCCACATGGCCGCCGGCGTCCTCGAGATCGCCCTGCAAGGCGAGCATCATGGCGTGGCTGTCGAGGATGCCCGTCGACGGCGACAGCAGGGCCGCCGCACCGATCAGCTCCGGTTCCATCCGCCGGAGCTCCGCGCCCTCGATTCGGCGCAGGTCGTGAACGCCATTGGCGCGGGCCGTCGTCTCGAGCGTTTCCAGCTGAACGCACTGCTCGCTCGTCACCGCGACGATCAGCTTGCCGCAGCGCCGGAACTCGATGCCTTTGGAGTCGCAGTAGCGGTAGAGCAGTTCGCGCCCGCGGACGCATAAATGCGCTTTCAGGCTGCCGGGGGTATAGTAGATGCCCGCGTGCACGACCTCGGAGTTCCGGGAAGAGGTCTCCGTGCCGATGGCCGCGGCTTTCTCGAGCACCACCACTTCCCGACCGCTTCTCGCCAGAGCCCGTCCGACCGCGAGTCCCACGACGCCGGCTCCGATCACGACGGCGTCTATGGCTTCACTCATTGCGGCCTTCTCCCTGGGCGCCGGCGCGGGTAGCGGATTATCATCGCGGCGCACTGGAACGGTCAAGTTGTCCGAATGGGAAATGCCTGACGAATCATGAGCTTGTCTTTACCGCCGCTCGGCGGCAAGATGCCTATTTACTTAAAGAGGTCTATGAATGTCCGATAGCGCTTCAAGCCCGCGGCCGGAAACGGCGGAAGACATTGCGGACGTGATCCGCTCGCGGCGCTCGATCAACCTCTTCGAGCCGCAAGCTCCCGGCACCGCGGACCTGCTCGATGCGATCGAGCTCGCCCGCTGGGCGCCGAATCACGGTCTGACGGAGCCGTGGCGGTTTTATCTGATCGGGGAGCGGACGGCGGCCGAGATCGTGGACTTCGCCGTGGAGTTCGAGACCGCCGCGAAGGGCGAGAAAGCAGGTCTCGCGCGGCGCAAGCGTCTGGAGGGCATCCCCGCGTTTTTCGTCGCGACGTGCAGGAAAAGCGACAAGGCGTTGCTCCAGCAGGAGGACTATGCAGCCTGCTGCTGCGCCGTGCAGAATCTGATGCTGTATCTGTGGCACCGCGGCATCGGCGTCAAGTGGACGACGGGCGCCGTGACGCGGGAGCAGCGTTTTTACGATGTCGTCGGCATCGACTCGGAGGCGGAAATGATCGTCGGCTTCTTCTGGTACGGCCGGCCCAAGGTCGTTCCGGTTCAGAAGCGCCGTGAAGTCGCCGAGGTCGTCGTCGACACCCCCTAACTCTCCGGCAACAGCCATGCAAAGCGGTCAGCAGCGAAGGAGCGCCGTGGACGAAGTCACCACCCCAATGTCAATGCCGAATTCTTCGCGTGGCCGGGAACGGCTTGCGCGGATACTGGACGCCGCAACGGAACTGTTCCTGCGGGACGGTTACGGCGAAACCTCCATCGATTCGATACTGGAGGTCTCGGGCGGCTCCAAGGCGACGTTGTACAACTACTTTCCGACCAAGGACGATCTGTTCCGGGCCGTCATAGACGAGGTCATGGCCGCCGACCTGCCGCCCCGGCTCGACGCCGGCGCGGATCCGCGGAAGACACTGATCGACCTGTCCGTGCAGCGGCTCGAGATCGTGTTCTCGGCGCAGCACCGCGCTCTGCTGCGGCTGATCATCGCCGAGCGCGACCGCTTTCCGGACCTGGCCCAGATGTACTACGAGCGCGCGCCGATGCGCACGCGGAAGCTCCTGAGCGGGTACCTGCGCGGGCTCGAGGAGCGCGGCGTGCTGGCGCCGGATACGGCGGAGGAGGCGGCGGAGTTCTTCATCGGCATGGTCGCGCACGAGTGGATTCTGGAAGTGCTGCTGCTCGGCGGACATCAGCAGCCGACGTCGGACGCGATCCGCGAGCGTGCGACGCGGGTGGTCGATCGGCTGCTCAGGGCGTTCCACGCCGACTGACGCCGCCAGGGAAGCGGCGTTCGCGCTCGACGCTTTCGCGCTCGGCGGGTCGAAGCGCCGGACGCCGCTTCGACCGGGCGCCCGTCGCTCCGCTGCGAACCTGTCGGCCTACAGCAGCTCCCCGGCCGTCGGCGCGCCTTCGAGCCAGGCTTTGCCTTCCGCATAGAGCTTCGCCACCTCGGGCCCGCGCAGCCCCGGCAGACCGAGCCTGACGTCGAAGCCGGCCTTCGTCTGCAGATAAGCGAGGTGCCGGTAGCCCTCCGGAAATCTGCCGAGCAGCGTCTGATCGAGCTCGAGACGCGCGCCCGGGTCCACCGGGTCGAGCCGATCCTTCTCGTAAATCGGCTGACGACGCACGATGCCCCACGTGCCGTCCCGCTTCTCGAAGAAATCGTAGAACCGGCCGGTGCACACGACGTCCGCAAGTACCCCGTCGACGCTCGCGCGCTGACCGATCGTCATCTTCGACTGCGCGATCGCGCGCGGCGCCGCGACGTCACACGTCGCGGCGCCGAGGAAGTGGATGATGCTGACGCCGCGCTCGAAGCCTGCGCGGCGCGCCTTGACGAAATCGCTGGCGGGGCCCTGGAACCACGTCGCCGTCATCCAGCCGTCGTCGTGCCAGACGGTCGCGAAGCGGTCCCAGTCGCCGGAGTCGCTCCAGATGACCCAGTTGTTGACGATCTCGAGGATCGCCTCCTTGTCGGCCCTGTCGTCCATTCTCGTCGTCCTCCCATGGTCGTTCAGCGAATCAGCGGTTCGGCGGGTCATCGCAGCAGGAAGCGGATGCCCATGTATGTACCGGTCGCGCAGACGGCCGTGGCGCCGGCGAGCAGCGCGATCATCAGCAGGTCCCAGCCGGGCCGCCGTCGCAGCGCCGCGGCGAAGTCGAAGCGGTGCAGGCCTTCGAACAGCCAGCGGTACCAGCGCCGCGGCGCGTCGACCTTCTGCAGCAGCTGCCCGGTCGTCGCGTCGATGTAGTAGCGCGTCGCTTCCGCGTCGGCCAGCACGACGCGGTAGACCGGGAACGGACGGCTCTGATGATGCTCGAAATAGAACGCGTCCGCGCTCGTCAGCAGATCCGCCCGCGCGACGGTTTGCTCCGGGGCGAGCCGTAAGGCCGCGCGGGCGAGATCGCCGGTGCCGAGCGGCGCGGGCTCGAGCGTGTCCGCGCGCAGGCGCACCGTCGTGCCGTCGAGCAGGTGCGCCAGCACCTGCGGCGCGCCGTCGAAGGGGACGAGCTCGAGCAGCGTCGCGCCTTCGGGCAGGGCCCGCCGCGACGCGGCGTCCAGCCAGGTCGCGACGTCTTCGGCCGTCAGCTCGGCGCCGCGCAGCAAAGCGGCTTCGTCGCGCGCGCCGCCGCTGTCGAGCAGCCCCCACGGATTCACCGACAGCAGGCCGCTCGTGACCCAGGTCAGCACCAGCGCCCCGAACACGAGCCCGAGGTAGTGATGCCACAGTGCGATGCCGCGATACGGCGACAGGCGTCCGCTTCGCCTGCGCTTCAGCCGCGCGATGCCGATATAGAGGCCGACAGCCGTCAGGAACGCTCCGACGAGGCTGCTCCAGATCACGGTCTGGATCCACAGCGGGCCGTTCTGCCGCAGCAGTGTCGGATAAAGCCAGTGCGGCACCGCGCCGAGCCAGTTCCAGAAACGCTCGGCGCGCGTGGTCGCGAGGACCGGCTCGCCGGTCGTGCTCGAGATATACCACTCGGTACCCGCGCCGTCCTGCGCCGCGATCAGGTGCAGGGGGCGGTGGGCGTCGTACGCCGCCGTCACGGTCCACTGGTCGCGCTCGACCAGGCCGAGGTACACGGGTGTCCGATCGGAGGAGGAGGCGAGCCCGGAGGCGATCTTCAGCGCCTGCTCCGCTTCGATCGAGTCGATCGACTCGCCGTCGCGCAGCCGCACGGCCCGGCTGCCGCCGAAAGCCGTCGCCAGCCGCAGCACGGGCTCGCCCGGCGACAGCATCGAGATCTCCGCCGATCGTAGCGGCAGGGCCGCGTCGCGCGCATCGAACGTGCAGCAGCCGCTCAGATCGATCGGCGGCAGCGTCCGCGTCCGTTCCGCAGCCGTGAGCTCCGGAAAGGCCACATACATCATCACGATGCCGGACAGGCACCAGACGACGAGCAGCCATCCGATCGCGATGCCGACGTAGCGGTGGAGCAGGATCAGCCAGCGCATGCCGTCGGGCCGACGTTACGCTGGCATCGAGCGAACCGGTGCTCGCGCGTCTACGGGATCTGAATGCCGCCCCCGCGCGGCCCGCCGGGACCGCCCGGGCCACCGGGGCCGCCGCCCGGCACGATCAGCGAGGACGCGGCGTCGCGCCGCATCTCCTCGAGCCGTTTCAGCGTGCTGGCGAGCGCCTCCTGAGCGTACTCACCGAATTTCTGCACGGCTTCGTCGAGCGTCGCCGCGTCGACCTCGAAGCTCAGGGGCAATGCGCCCGCCGGTGTCAGCACCTGGGTCTGCCCGACGAACAGTATCGGCCGCGACTCGTCGCGGCCGCCGGCCGCGGTGACCGGCGTCAGGCGCTGCAGACTGCCGACCCGGCGATCGGTGAAGGTTTCCTCGAGGTAGAGATTCCCGCCGTCCATGGTGATGTCGGCGTCCGCCGGCTGCTGTGCCATCTGTCTGTCCCTTCGTCTGAAGCAGGATGATTTCGGGGCCAATAGGCTAACACTTATCGGCGCGGCGGGAGCGCGGGCGCCGGTGACCGGCGCGCCAG
>JAFGNC010000148.1 GCA_016927175.1 Gammaproteobacteria bacterium
ATCAGTCTCGTTTCGGCACAGGCGAGGCGTGAGCACGCCCGCGCGGAGCTCGCCGCGGCCGGTGTGCCGTTCCGTTTCCTGGACGCGATGGACGGCGACGCCGCGACGGCGGATCGGGGGCTGCCGATCGATCGCCTTCGCTACCGCATCGTCAGCCGGCGCGAGCCGGTGCCGGGTGAGATCGGCTGCTATGCGAGCCATCGTGAGGCATGGCGCCGCTGCGCGGAGCTCGGGGAGCCGGTCCTCGTGCTCGAGGACGACTTCAGTCTGTCGCCGCGGTTCAAGGCGGCGCTGCCGACGGTCGAAGAGCTGACGCGCAAGTTCGGCTTCGTTCGACTCGAGTCCCTTTACCGGCCTCCGCGTCGAGCATCCCTGCGCCCGCGCGTGCCGGTGCACCGCATCACGGAGCGCAATGGATTGACGCTTCATTACGTCGCCGACGTTCCGACCAGCATGATCGGCTATGCCATCGCACCGTTCGCCGCGGCGTCGCTGTATGCGGCGAGCGCGCCGCTCGCGGCGCCCGTCGATCGCTTCGTGCAGCGGACGTGGCTGCACGGCGTGCCGGTGTTCGGCTTGGAGCCGACCCTGATCGGGCCGGGGCCCGTCGCCGCCTGCTCGACGATCGGCGCGCGTCCGCGCAGCCGCAATCCCTTCGTGATGGCGCTGCGCGTGCTCGACAGCGTACAGGGCCAGGTGCGCCGGCGGCGCTTCAACCGCTTGCAGCTGTCTCGCCTCCGGCCCGGCGGCGTCGACGCCGGCGCGGGCCGCGGCGCAGCCGGGAGCGAGGCGGGCGGAGCCGGCATCGCTCTTCCGTCGCTCGATGCCGCAGCGCGCCCTCGGATGATCGCCCCCGCCGTGTCGAAACGCCCGCCGCAGCGCCGACTGTGACGAGCGTCGGCGACCGGGAACCGCGCCGCTGCTAGGTTTGCGGGGCTCGCAGTTTGCGTCAGTGTTGGGGGAGAGCTGTTGGAAGCACCGTCCCGTGCGGCTCGAGACGCGCCGCGGCGCGGCCGCGAACGCTCGCAAGCCGCTGACGACCCGGCGGCTTTCGGTGCGCCATGAAGATTCTGCTCGTCGAGGACGACGCGGACGATGCCGCGTTCCTGAACGCCTGTCTGAACAGGGTCGGCGGAACGGCACTCGACATAACGCGCACCGACCGCATCGCGAGCACCGTCGATGCGCTGCGGGACGGGGATTTCGACGTCGTGCTGCTCGACCTGCACCTGCCGGACGCGACCGGCGGCGACTGCGTCGAGCGCATCCAGCAGATCGCCCCTGACCTGCCCATCGTGGTGCTGAGCGGCCGCGGCGACGAGGACTACGCGGTCGAGATCCTGAACCGCGGCGTGCAGGACTATCTCGTCAAGTGGGAAGGCGACGGCCGCATCATCCTGCGGTCGATCCGATACGCGATCGAGCGCAAGCGTGCCGAGACGCGGCTGAATTATCTGGCCCGCTACGACTCGCTGACGGGGATCCCGAATCGTCAGTACCTGCAGGATCAGCTCGACAGGGCCACGACGCGCGCGCGCAGAGGCGGCAAGAAGATGGCGCTTCTGTTTCTCGACCTCGATCGGTTCAAGGTGGTTAACGATACGCTCGGCCATCAGCTCGGCGATCAGCTGCTGAAAGCCGTCGTGCAGCGCCTGAAGGACAGCATTCGCGCCGGCGATCTGCTTGCGCGCCTCGGCGGCGACGAGTTCGCCGTTCTGCTTGAGGACATCGACGGTCCGCTCGAGGTGGAAGCGGTCGCAAACAACATCCTCGGCGCGTTCACGAGGCCGTTCCAGCTCGACGACAGGCAGCTGACCGTGACGGCCAGCATCGGCCTGACGCTTTGCCCGAACGACAATCATGACCCGCTCGCGCTGCTGAACAACGCGGACATCGCGATGTATCAGGCGAAGGAACGCGGACGCAACACGTTCAAGTTCTTCACGCAGAGCATGCACGAGGAGATCCTGCGCTTTCATCGGCTCGAGACGGATCTGAAGCTCGGGCTGGCCGAGGAGCAGTTCCATCTGCTGTATCAGCCGCAGATCCGTCTCGGCGACCGTTCTACGCATGCGCTCGAGGCGCTGCTGCGCTGGGAGCACCCCGAGCGCGGCTCCGTGAAGCCGGACGAGTTCGTGTCGGTCGCCGAGGAGACGGGCTACATCGTGCCGCTCGGCCGCTGGGTCCTCGAGCGCGTGTGCCGGCAGATCAGGGAATGGGAGGAGGAGGGGCTCGACGTGCCGCGCATCGCGGTCAACATCGCGCCGATCCAGTTCCATCAGCCGGATTTCGTGCGCCAGGTCCGGCGGATTCTCGACGACCACGGCGTCGATCCGTCGCAGATCGAGCTCGAGCTGACCGAGACGTCGCTGATGAAGGACACGGACGAGATCCGCAAGTGCCTGCACGGGCTGAAAGACGCCGGGCTGCGCCTCGCGATCGACGACTTCGGAACCGGCTATTCGTGTCTGAACTACCTGCGGCGTTTCCCGATCGACGTGCTGAAGATCGACCGCTCGTTCGTCGCCGACCTCGATTCGCGCGTAGACGGTGAAGGCATTTGCGGCGTGATTCTGTCGATCGCGCAGCGGCTGTCCCTCGAGTCCGTCGCGGAGGGCATCGAGCGGGAAGAGCAGCTGAAGTCGCTGGCGGAGTACGGCTGCGACTTCGGGCAGGGGTATTACTTCAGCCCGCCCCTCACGTGCGAAGCCGTGCGGAAACGGCTTGCGAGACCGGCATCGAGGCGCCTGCCCGGGCTCGACGTCGGCCGGCGCGCCGCGAGGGGATGACGGCCGTGATCGAGGAGGACCGATGAGCCGGCCGCAGTCTCTCGACAGTGCCGCAGGAGAATCGCCGAACGACACGCAGCGCCGCCTCGGCACGGTCGCGGGCGCAGGCGCTTCCCGCTCGGGCCCCGGCGCGGCGCGCGGGGCGGATGCGCCCGGCGTCGCCGAGGAGCGGCTGCGCGTGCTGCTCGACGGAATTCCGAATCCCTTCTTCTACATGAAGGCGGACATGACGGTCGACTTCTCGAACGAGGAGTTCGCGGCGATGGGCGGCAGGACGGCGAGTGAAGTCGCCGGCAAGGACGTCCGCGCCGTGCTCGGCGACGAGTACGAGCGCCACGCCGAATACCTCGCCCGCGCGCTCGCCGGCGAGGAGGTCGCATACGAGGCGACGGTGCCGTCACTGGGGGGCGCGCCGCCGCGTTACCTGCGCATCACGAACAGGCCGATACGCGGCCGCGACGGCGCCGTGCAGGGCGTGTTGTCGGAGGCATCCGACGTCACGCAGCTGAAGCGGCTCGAGGCGCAGACGAAGGCGAGCGAAGCGAAGTTCAGAATGCTGGCCGAGGGCGTGCCAAACCACATGCTGTACCTCGATCGCGACCTGCGGATCGAGTTCGCGAACGACGTCTTCCTGCAGGCGGCCGGTTGGACCGCCGAGACCGCCAGAGGGCGTCACATCTCGGAGGTGCTCGGGGCCGAGCGCTACGAGAAGCGCATCCCATACTACCAGCGCGCTCTGGCCGGCGAGGTCGTGACGTACGAGTCCACCGGCGCCGCCGGCAGCGAGTCGGGATTTTTCCGGTTCTCCTACCGCCCGAGCTACGACGCCGCCGGCGACATCCACGGCATCTTCTCCGTGGCCGTCGACATCTCGGCGCGCCGCAAGGTCGAGCTCGAGCTCGAAGCGAAACAGGCCGAGCTGCTGCGCTCGAACAAGGATCTCGAGCAGTTCGCGTACGTCGCATCGCACGACCTCAAGGCGCCGCTGCGTGCCATCGACCTGCTCGTGCAATGGATCGCCGAGGAGCTCGAGGGCCATCAGATCGGCGACGTGCAGGAGAACCTGGCCCTGCTCGGCCAGCGGACGCAGCGCCTCGGCCGCCTGCTGGACGACCTGCTCGCTTACTCGCGGGCGGGACGCAAGATCGGGCAGCATCGCAGCACGGATTGCCAGGCACTCGTGCGCGACGTGATCCAGCTGATGAGCCCGCCGGACGGCTTCAGCGTCGGGATAGACGGCGTGCTGCCGACGTTCGAGACGTATCCGACGCCCCTCGAGCAGGTCTTTCGCAATCTGATCGGCAACGCAGTCAAGCATCACCCGGGGCCGCAGGGTACGGTCACCGTGTCGTGCGAGGAGCAAGCGGAGCACTACGTCTTCGCCGTCGCCGACGACGGCCCGGGCATTCCGGACGAGTATGCCGAACGCGTGTTCGAGATGTTCCAGACGCTGAAGCCGCGCGATCAGGTCGAGGGCAGCGGCATGGGCCTCGCGATCGTGAACCGGATCGTCGCATGGCAGGGCGGGCGGGTCTGGTTCGAGTCCCCGGAGCGCGGGACCGGCACGATATTCAGGTTCGAGTGGCGGAAGCAGGCGCCGACTCATGCCGCGACGGAGGAACGGTGATGCCGAGCAGCCGGGAAGTGACGATACTGCTGGTCGAGGACGACGAGGTCGACATCAAGGCGCTGAAGTGGGCGTTCAAGAAGCTTCGCATCGTCAACCCGGTCGAGGTGGCGCGTGACGGCGTCGAGGCATGGGAAGCGCTGCAGAACGTCGAGCGCCCGTACCTGATCATCACCGACATCAACATGCCGCGCATGAACGGCATCGAGCTCCTCAGGAAAATCCGGGAGAGCAAGGAGCTGCGCGACTCGATCGTATTCGTTCTGACGACGTCGAACGACGAGCAGGACAAGATCGACGCGTACGATCTGAACGTCGCCGGCTACATGCTGAAGTCCGACATGGGCACGAGCTTCATGCGCGCGATCGAGATGGTCGAGAATTACTGGAAGGTCGTCGAGCTGCCGGGCACCGGCTGACTGCGGCCCGCGCCGCGCGCGCCCTGCCTTCGAGACGTCTCGTCGCGTCCAGCGGCTGCTCGCTCGCGCGGCCTCCCGCCGTGCGCCCTTCGCTTCATTCGCCTTTACACGCCGCTGCAGGTGCAGCAAGCTCGCCGACATGAACCAGATCGAGCTCGACGGTGCGGTTTTCGACTACATCGAGCGCGGCGGCGGCGAGCCGGTCGTGTTCGTGCACGGCGCCCTCGGCGACTGCCGAACGTGGATCCGGCAGTGCGAAGCGCTCTCCGGCCGTTACCGGGCCGTCTCGTACACTCAGCGTTATTTCGGCACGCGGGAGTGGCGCGAGGACTGGCCCCGTTTCGGCGTGCGGCTGCACGCGGACGATCTGATCGGTTTCATCGACAAGCTCGGCGCCGGGCGCGTGCACGTCGTCGCCTGGTCCTACGGAGGCCACGTCGCGCTGACCGCGGCCGCGGAGCGTCCGGACCTGCTGCGCAGCGTGCTCGTTTACGAGCCGGGCTTTCCCTCCTACGTGACGGACCCGGACGACCTGCAGGCCTACACGGACGATGCGAACCTGATGTTCGCGCCGATCTTCGCCGCGGTGAAGGCGGGCGACACGGTCTCCGCGATGCGCGTGCTTCTCGACGCCTCGAGCCGCCGGCGCGACTACTTCGACTCCCAGCCGGCCGAGACGCAGCGTATCGAGCTCGACAACGCGCGCACGCTGGAGCTGCTGGTCGAGCAGTCGGCGGCGCCGGAGCTCGGCTGCGAGGAGCTCGCCGGCATCGATCTGCCGATCGGCATCGCACATGGCGAGCTGACGCGCCCCATGTTCGACATCGTGTCGCGCGCCGCGGCGGGCTGCGTCCTGAAGGGCTGGCACACGACCGTGCCCGGTGTCGGTCACATGTGGCCGGACGAGGAGCCGCTCGCGTTCGCCGAGCTCGTGTCCGATTTCCTGTCCTGATCCGCGGGCCCGTTCCGATTCCCGGGCTGTGAATCGTCGAGGCGCGCACGACCTCGAGAAACGGCGGCGCGCACGAGCAGCATCGCGGTGACCGGAGCTGTCATGACGACGAACAGCGTGATCAGCAGCTCGTGCAGCACCGGACGCTGCAGCAGCGCCGAGGAAACCAGCATCGACGTGATCAGCACGCAGCCCGTGCCGAGCGTCGTGCCCATCGAGGGCGGATGCAGACGCGCGTAAAAGTCCGGCAGCCGCAGCAGGCCGATCGAGCCGACGAGCGTCAGCAGCCCCGCCGCGATCAGCAGCAGCGTGCCGGGAACCGTGACCCACAGCGGCAGCTCGGCGCCGCTCACGGCTCGATGACCTCGCCGCGCAGCAGGAACTTCGCGAGCGCTATCGTGCTCGCGAAGCCGAACAGCGCGATCAGCAGCGCCATGTCGAAGTAGACCGTCGAGGCCGAGCGGATGCCGAGCATCAGCAGCGTCAGCATGCCGCTGATGTAGAAGGTGTCGAGCGCGAGGATCCGATCCTGCGCGGCCGGCCCGGCGAAGAGCCGTGCGATCGCGAGCAGCATCGCGACGACGAAGCACAGCGACGCGAACCATGCGGCATACTCGAAGGCGTGGTCGAAGAAGGCGGTCATTCGAAGATCCTCATCAGCGGCCGCTCATAACGATTCTTGATCCAGTCGATCCATTCCGCCTCGTCGCGCAGGTCGAGCACGTGCAGCGTGACGCGCGTTCCGTCGCCGGCGAGGTCGACCCAGACCGTGCCGGGCGTCGACGTCAGAATTGCCGCGAGCACGGCCAGCCCGTGCGGATCGCGCAGGTCCAGCGGGACCTGCACGAAGCCCGAACGCACCTCGCGGTCCCGGACCAGACCCAGCACGATCCGCGCGACGCCGAGATTCGAGCGCACGACG
>JAFGNC010000149.1 GCA_016927175.1 Gammaproteobacteria bacterium
CGCCGCCGAGATCCATCGCTGCGATCTCCTTGATCTTCGCGAGCGCATCCATGGCGGCGACGTAATTCGTGCGAGCCATCGTGAACGACGTGTTGCTGCCGAACTGGCCGATGTTCCACGGCAGGTGCCGGCGCGTGTCGCCGCGCTCGACGACGCAGTTCTCCCAGCCGCACTTCAGCACCTCGGCCGCGATGCGCGCGGTGCCGGTATGTGAGTACGTGCCGAGGTTGCCGACGCCGGTGTGCACGTGCAGCTTGCCGTCCGGCAGAAGCCTGACGATGCCGTCGAAGCCCGAGAAGCCGGCCGGATGGAAGCCCATGCCGATGCCGATGCCGGTGACCTTCGAGCCGTTGCGCTGCCCGCTGCGGGCCTTGCGCTCCTCGTAATCGAATGCGGCCGCGCCTTTCTCGAGCGCGTCGATCAGGTAGCAGCTCGTGACCGGCCCCTGGTTGCCGCCGAGCTTCGCGTCCTGACCGGGCGCGTTGATGCGGCGGATGTCGTAGCGGTCGAGGCCGAGCTCCCGCGCGGCTTTGTCGATCAGCGGCTCGACGGCCGATACCGTCTGATTGTGGCCCGGCCCGCGCTGCGCCGTCCGCGGCGGCGTGTTGGTCATCACTGCGATACCGCGCCAGCGCATCGCCTCCGGCTGATACAGGATCGACACGGTGTCGCCCGACGACGGCCAGTCCGGGAAGCCGGTGGTCGGGCCGTTCTCCTGCACGACGTACATGTCGACGGCCGTGACACGACCGTCGGCGCGGAAGCCCATTCGGATGCGGCCCTGGAAGCCGCTGCGCGCGAAACCGAGGTAGTACTCCTCGGCGCGGCTGATGCGCATCATGACCGGCCGGCCGTTCAGCTTCTTCGACATGTGCGCCGGTATCGACATGACCGGGTACGCAGTGCCTTTCGACCCGAACCCCCCGCCGCAGGTCTCGGCGACGTAGACGAGATCCGCAGGGTCTACGCCGATGAAGCCCGCGAGATCGGGAACGACGAAGCTCTGGCTCTGCGTCGAGCCGTACAGGAAGCACTTGCCGTTCTGCCAGTACGCCATGGCGGAGCGCGGCTCCATCGAGTGATGCGACATGCCGGCCGTCACGAAGGTCTCGTCCAGCACCAGGTCGGCCGCCTCGAACCCGGCCTCGACGTCGCCGTAGGACCACTCGGCCACCGGCTCGCCCATCGGCAGCTGATTTTCGGGAACCGATGCGAAGTCCGCAGCGCCCCACTTCCGGCTGGAGATCTGCGGCGGGCCGGTCAGACGGTTGTCGATGACGTTGCCGTCGAGTCGGGCGTCGGGGCCGCCGGGGTACAGGCTCTCGAGCGGGTCGACCGTGAACGGCAGCTCTTCGTATTCGACGCGGATCAGGTCGATCGCGTCCTGCGCGGTCTGCTCGTCGACGGCCGCGACCGCGAG
The DNA here is from genome assembly GCA_016927175.1 of Gammaproteobacteria bacterium. GTDB lineage: Bacteria > Pseudomonadota > Gammaproteobacteria > Steroidobacterales > Rariloculaceae > ZC4RG20. The sequence goes on from JAFGNC010000149.1 coordinate 1,421, forward strand.
GATCGGCTGGCCGACGAACATCGGCTCGTTCGTCAGAATCTGGTCGGCCGTTCCAGGCTGCGCCGGCACATCGTCCGCCGTCAGCACGGCGAGAACGCCGTCGAGCGCGAGCGCTTCCGAGGCATCCACGTTGCGCACGCGCGCGTGCGGCATCGGAGACAACATCAGCCGACAGAACACCATGCCTTCGGCACGGAAGTCCTCCGCGTACTTCGCCTTGCCCGTGACCTTGCCGTGCACGTCCGGCGGCACGAAGTCCTTGCCGAGTAAATCGTATGCCATCGCTCGATACCTCTTAAGCCTGCGACACCTCGCCGCCGTCCTGCGCCGCGCGCATGACCGCGTTCAGGTAGTGATCGTATGCCCCGCAGCGGCACAGGTTCCCCGACAGCGCACGGCGCGCCTCCTCGCGCGTCGGCGCCGGGTTCGCCTTCAACAGCCCCACCGCGCTCATGATCTGCCCCGGCGTGCAGAATCCGCACTGCGGACCCAGCTCCTCGATCATCGCCTGCTGCACCGGATGCAGCTCCCCGTTCGCCCCCTCCAGCCCCTCGATCGTCTGAATCGCCCGCGTCCTCACGCTGTGCGTCAGCGTCGAGCACGCGTACGTCGGCACGTCGTCGATCAGCACCGTGCACGCCCCGCACTCCCCACGGTCGCAGCCCAGCTTCGTCCCCGTCAGCCCCAGCTTGTAGCGCAGCGTCATCGCCAGCGTCTCGTTCGCCAGCACGTCCACTCGACGCGTCTCCCCGTTCACGTTCAGGCTCAGCAGCCGCTCGACCCCTCCCGCCGAGCCCCCGCCCTCGCGCGAGCACCCCGCCAGACCCCCGAACACATACCCCGCCCCGGACACCGCCGCGCCCGACGCGATCACCCCTTTGATGAACTGCCGACGCGTGCTGCGCCGCGACGCCAGCGCCGCCGCCCCGCCGCCGTCCATCCGCGGCTCCGGATAGCCGACCCGTGCCTCGCTCAGTTCCTTCGTCGTGTCGTCTCTGGACATGGAAGATCTCCGCTGAAAGTCGTCGCTGCCGTACCGTGCCGTCAGGCCGTGTTGACCTGCAGCGCCCGGTGCGACTGAGGCCGCTCGGCCGCCGCATTGACGATCATGTCGGCAACGACCGGCGTGCGGTTGAAATAGTGCCCGCCGAGCGCGTCGGATATCGCGCACAGCAGCGCCGCGGCGGCGCAGCCCTGCACCGGCTCGCCGACGCCCTTCGCGCCGATCGGGTTCTGCGGATCGGCGATGTCTACGGCCAGCGTCCGCATCTCCGACGGCACGTCCAGGTACGACGGAGGCTTCGCCTGCAGCAGCCCGACATTGCCCGGCAGCCCGTTCTGCGGATCGTAGACGTGGCGCTCGTATGCCGCGAGCCCGATGCCCATGACGGCACCGCTCTTGATCTGCGTGTGCAGGCCCTTCGGATGGATCACGGTGCCGCAGTCCGCCGCGCCGACGTAATCGAGGATCTCGAACTTGCCGGTCTCGACGTCCAGCTCGATCTGCATGAAGCCTGCCGCAAGGGCGGGAACCGTGCCGGTCTGCTCCAGCGTGTCCTTCGCCACGCCGACGAGGCCCGTGCCGGCGACGCCCGCGACCGACGTCTTCGTCATCGGATTCAGGTCGTCCGGCGCCTCGTGCCCGTCGAACCTGCCGCCGAGCTCGATCGCGCGCTGCGCCGCTTCGGCATAGGTCATGCCGACGGACTGGTCGTCCCTGCGGAAGACCCGCTCGCCGCCGACGTCGTAGTCCTCCGCCGCGCCGCCCAGATCCATCGCGGCGATCTCCTTCAGCTTCGCGAGCGCGTCCGTCGCCGCGACGTAGTTCGTCCGGGTCATCGTGAAAGACGTATTGCTGCCGAACTGCCCGAGGTTCCACGGCAGGTGCCGCCGGCTGTCGCCGCGCTCGACGACGCAGTTGTCCCAGTCGTACTTCAACACTTCGGCCGCGACGCGGGCCGTGCCGCTGTGCGAGTACGTGCCGAGGTTGCCGACGCCGGTGTGGATGTGCAGCTTGCCGTCGGGCGTGATCCTGACCAGCCCGTCGAAGCCGCTGGCGCCGGCCGAGTGATAGGCCTGACCGATGCCGACGCCGATGACCTTCGAGCCGTTGCGCCGACCGCTCAGCGCCTTCTTCTCTTCCCAGCCGAATTCCGCGGCGCCGCGCTCGAGCGCCTCGCGCAGATGCGCGCTCGTGACGGGCCCCTGATTGGCGCCGTAGCGCGAATCGTTCTGCGGCGCGTTGACGTGACGGATCTGGAGCCGGTCGAGCCCGAGCTCCCGCGCGGCCTTGTCGATCAGCGGCTCGACGGCGGCCGCGATCTGGTTCTGCCCGGGCCCGCGCTGCGGGCCGCGCGGCGGCGTGTTCGTCAGCACGGGCACGCCGCGGTAGCGCATCGCGGGGGGCTGATAGACGAGCGAGACCGCATCCGCGGCGGACATGAAGTCGTTGAAGCCGGCGTTCGGGCCGTTCTCCTGGACGATGTACAGATCCACGCCCGTGACGCGGCCGTCGGCGTCGAAGCCCATCCTGATGCGGCCCTGGAAGCCGTGCCGGGCCGAGCCTATGAAGTACTCCTCGGCGCGGCTGATGCGCATCATGACCGGCCGGCCGATCTTCTTCGCGAGCAGCGCCGGCACGGCGACGATCGGGTAGCCGCCGCCCTTCGAGCCGAAACCGCCGCCGCAGTACTCCGCGATGAAGACCAGCTCGTTCGGCTCGACGCCGATATAGCGGGCCACGGTCGGCACGGGGAAGCTCTGGCTCTGCGAGGAGGCGTGCAGGTGGCACTTGCCGTTCTGCCAGTACGCGAACGCGCTGCGCGGCTCCATCGAGTGGTGCGAGATGCCCTGCGTCACGAAGGTCTCGTCGAGCACGAGCGCCGCGTCGGCCAGGGCCGCGTCGACGTCGCCGTAGGACCATTCCGCGATGGCTTCGCCTTGCGGCAGCTGATTCTCCGGCACCGCCGCGAAGTCCTGCGCTGTCCATTTGAAGCGCTGCAGCGGGATGCGCCCGTTAGCCACGTTGCCGTCCGCGCGCGCGTCGGGGCCGCCGGGATACAGGCTCTCGAGCGGGTCGACCGTGAACGGCAGCTCCTCGTAATCGATCCTGATCCGCTCGAGCGCGTCGGACGCGAGCTCCTCCGAGTCGGCCGCGATAGCGAGAATGGGCTGCCCGACGAACAGCGGCTCGTTCGTCAGGATCTCGTCCTGCGGGGCGGGCTGCGCCGGAACGTCGTCGGCCGTCAGCACGCCGTGCACGCCCGGCATCGCGAGCGCCTCGCTGACGTCGAGGTTGCGGACGCGGGCGTGCGGCATCGGGCTCGTCAGCAGC
>JAFGNC010000150.1 GCA_016927175.1 Gammaproteobacteria bacterium
AGCGACTCGATCGTGCCGTTCAGCGAGAACAGCCACAGCCCGTCGTTGAGCCGGCCGCCCGTGACGCCGCCGCCGGCGATGCCGGCGAGATACTGGACGCCGTCGTGCTCGAACGTCGTCGCCGTCGTCGTGAAGCCGCCGTCGGTCTGGAACGACCACAGCCGCTGCCCGGTGTCGCTGTTCATCGCGGTCAGCTCGCCGTTGAACCGGCCGGCGAAGATCAGTCCCCCGGCAGTCGTGATGGAGCCCGCGCAGCGGACGTCGAGCAGGCGCCGCCAGGCGACTTTGTGGTTGGTCAGGTTCATCGCGACGAGCGTGCTGCGCACATCGGTGCCGATGTCGCGCGCGCTGCCGAACGTGCCCTGGACGTAGCGGCGCGTGTCGGCGTCCGGCTCGGGGCCGATCGTCGCGTTCGGATCGCCGCCCCGGCCGCGCCCGGGGCCGTCGCCGGCGCAGATGTACATCAGGTTGTTTTCGACGTTGTACGAGCTCGGGTGCCACGTGACGCCGGAGAAAGGGCGCCAGATCGCCTCGAGCTCGGCGTTGAACGGCGTGAAGGTTCTCGCGCTGTTGCGCAAAACGCCTTCGAAGTCTTCGCCGACGACGTCCACATCGTGTCGGATCACCCAGTCGCCCTGCGGGATCGGCTGCGTCGCGGCGGTGGCCTGCGTGCGGTCCTGCGGCACGGGCGTCTCGGTGACCGGCGTCAGCGGGACGCCGGTCGTGCGGTCCAGGATGTACAGATAACCGGCCTTCGACACGACGGCGATACCCTTGCGGGGCATGCCGTCGAACTCCGCGTCGAACAGGATCGTGGGGTTCGGCGCGTCGAAGTCCCAGATGTCGTGGCGAACGAGCTGGTAGTGCCAGCGGTACTCGCCGGTCTCGACGTCGAGCGCGACGAGCGAGGCGGCGAAGAGGTTGTCGCCCGCGCGGATCGCGCCGTTCAGGTCCGGCCCCGCGTTTCCGGTCGAGAAGTAGACCATGCCGAGCTCGGGGTCGACGCTCGGCGTCTGCCACACCGGCGCGCCGCCGTACTTCCAGGCGTCGTTGTCCTGCGGCCAGGTGTGGTGGCCGATCTCGCCCGGGCCCGGAATCGTGTAGAAATTCCACACCTGCTCGCCGGTGTCGGCATCGTAGGCGCTGACGCGGCCGCGCACGGCATATTCGCCGCCCGTGAAGCCCGTTATGACCTTGCCGTCGTAGTAGAGGGGCGCGCCGGTGATCCCGTAGCCCTCCGCCGGATCGCCCGCGAGCACGTCCCACAGCACCTCGCCGGTCTGCTGGTCGAGCGCGATCAGGCGTCCGTCGAGCCGCCCGACGAAGATCTTGCCGTCGCCCATCCCGACGCCCCGGCTCAGGCGGCCGCAGCAGATCACGGCTTTGTCGAAGTCGACGTCGGCCTCGTAGGTCCAGAGAAACAAGCCGGTGTCTACGTCCACCGCGAAGACGTCGTTGTCGCCGGTCACGACATAGAGCGCGCCTTCGTAGAACAGCGCCTGCGCCTGCTGCGAGTAGCCCGGCCCCAGCCCCGAGCCGTTCAGGCTGACGCGCCAGACCGCTTTGACGTCTTCGACGTTGTCGCGATTGATCTGGCCGAGCGTCGAATAGCGCTGGTTGTAGATATTGCCGCCGTTCGTAATCCAGTTCCGCGCCGGCAGGCGCATCAGCTCGTCCGCACTGAAGGCCGGCGCGCTCTGGATTTTCCGTGCGCTCGGCGCCATCGAGGCGCTCGAGGAATCCGGAGCGCTCGAGGCGCTTTGGGCACCGGCGGAAGAGCTGCCGAACGCCGCGACGATCGCAGCCGAGGCCATCCAGACGCCGCCGCGTCGAGCCGTTCCGAACATCGAGATTCCCCCGAAAAGGTTTTGTGCCGAGTATACACAGAAGGGCGCAGCGGACCGCCAGAGCCCGGCGAGCGCCGCCCGTTGCGAGGTGCTTGCGCGCTGCGGCGATCGCACAGAAAAACGGCGGGCCCGAAGGCCCGCCTCGAAGGGGTCCGGATTCCGACGAGGCTGCTGGCTAGAAGTCCACGGTCGCCCCGAAGTAGTAGCGACGCCCGTTGATGTCGTAATTGTTGGTATTGAACGAGCCTCCCGGAAGGGCCGGGAGCTGGGCGGCCGGATCGCGGCCGGTCAGCGGCGGCTCCTCGTTGAACACGTTCTCGATGCCGAAGCGCAGTCCGATGCTCTCCCCGAGCTGGAAGCGGCCCAGCAGGTCGAACAGGTTGTAGGCGGAAGCCCCGGTGATCGTCGTGTTCGGGTCGTCCGCGGCAATCTCGGCATCGATGCTCGGCAGGTGCTGCCACCGCAGACTCAGGTCGACGCGGTCGAGGCTGTAGTTGAACGTGGACAACGTGCGGTAGTCGTACGCGTTGCCGTTGAGGCCGTTCTCGGTCGGCCCGAACGTGCCGGCGAAGTCGGTCAGCGGATCCGTCGGCAGCTCGGCCGATTCGAGCTCGATCAGCGTGTTGACGAGCGAGGTGATGTTGACCCGGCCGGGGCCCGCATCGAAGCTCCAGTTCAACTGCAGGTCGACGCCGGACGTCCGGAAGCGGCCGTTATTGAAGAACGTCCGCCGGATGTCGCCGATATTGCCGGTAGCGTTGCGATTGAAGCCTGCGCAGAACGGCGAGTTGATGTCGAAATCCGGATTGAAGGCCGGATCCGCGCACTGGCGCATCACGATATCGGGAGACTGCTCGCCGATCGCGCTGCTGACCTCGATATCGTAGTAGTCGATCGAGATCCGCATGTCGGAGAAGATCTGCCGCTCCAGCGCCAGGTCGATGACGGCGCCCAGAGTCCACGTGTCGGCCTCCTCGGTGTCGAGGGTCGGGTTGCCGATCGTCGTCGGGAACAGGAATGACGGACCCGCGCCCTGCGGTGTGGTCGTCACGGTACCGGCCGCGACGGCGGCGGGGTCGGCCGAAGCGACGGTCTCTGCCGCGACGCCGTAGAACTGGTCGTCCGCCGTCGGGTTTCCGGTCGCCTCCATCAGCGCTCCGCACAAGCGGACCACGTCGTCCCAGTTCTCGGGGTTCTGCTCGGGATTCGCGGACCACGCCTGAGAGTTGTTGATGGAGCAGATGTCCCCGCCCGCCGCGATCGCGAACGTCTGCTCGGGCGCCAGGAACAGCTCCGCGACGTTCGGCGCGCGCTCCGCGCGGTTGAAGCCGCCGCGGATGCGAAGCCCGTCGTTGATTCGCCAATCCGCGAGCATCTTGTAGGTGTTGCTGCCGCCGGTCGTGCTGTAGTCCGAATAGCGGGCACCGATCTCGAAATCGAGCTGCTGAACGGCGGGCAGGTCCGACAGCACGGGCACGAGAAATTCGACGTAGGCCTCGCTGACGTCGATTATCCCAGCAGAGCTGCCCGCCGGATAAAGGCCCGCGGCCTGCTCGAGGAACGAGCCGCCCTGAGTGACCAGCGTGTCGTTCTGGAACCTGTAGTCGTTCTCGCGGTAGTTGAAGCCGACGGCCGCGCGCGCCTGGCCCCCCGGCAGCTCAGCGAGGCCCCCCTGGAAATTGACCTGCCAGATCGACTGATCCATCACCTGCTTGGTGCTGATGTCGGCATTGATGGCATCGAAGCAGTCCTGGCTGACCGAGTCCCAGGCGAAGGGATTCAGGCCCGTCTCGCACGTCGCCGTGGCGCCGCCGAAGCCGAAATCGGGCGGCCCGGCGTTGCTCATCAGCTCGAACCCCTGCCCGAAATTGGGTTGCTGCATCACGGCACGCATCCGTTGCAGGGAGGCGAAACCCTGCTGCAGGACCGTCGTTTCGGCTTCGCCCTGCGACGTGAAGACTTCCCACGTCCAGTCGCCGGCGGGGAGCTCGCCCTCGAGACCTACCGTCAGGCTGTAGGTGGAAACGTCCGTCGACGACGTGCGGTTGAAGGGCAGCAGCGCGCGCAACGCGAACGGGGCATTCGGGTCGGGGCGCGAGTCGAGGATGGTCAGGAACTCCTGCGGGATCACGTCCCGATTGATCGTCGGATCGATCGGCACGCTCCACCCGCTCGTGATCGGCACGGGCTCCTGGATCGTGTCGGTGCTGGTCCGGCTGAAGTAGCCTTCCGCGAAGGCGCCGATCGCGTCGCTGATACGATAGTTGCCCTGCGAATACATGTTGTAGCGCGTCAGCGGCAGAATCAGGTAATTGTCCGTGTTGTTGACGTCGATCTGGCCGTTGTTCAGCGCAACGAACTTCTGGCCGTCGAGGAACTCGGCGCCGGAGGTGCCGGGTACGCCGGCCGCGTCGAAGCCCGAGAATGCGTTGCCGTTGAAGTCGCTGTAGATCGCGGCATTGGCAGGCGGGGCCGCAAAGCTTGCGCCGTCGATGACCGCGTTCAAGGCTGCGGGATCAGGCAGGTTGTCGAAGCCGGTGAAGAAGCCGGTGAACTCGGGGAAGAACTGCGTGCCGCCGATACTCGGATCGGCCCACAGCTCCTGATACCAGTCGCGGTCCCGCTGCAGCGCCTCGTTCCGCTTGTTGGTCGACACGGCGAGACTGACGTTGCCCTCGCCGTCGGCGAAGTCGGTGCCCATGACGGCGGACGCCTGATACTCGAAGTTGTCGCCCTCTTCGGGAGAGCCCGTTTGCACGTCGAGCTCGAGGCCCTGGAAGTCGTTCCGCATGATGAAATTGACGGCGCCGGCGACGGCGTCCGCGCCGTACGTCGCGGAGGCGCCGCCCGAGATGGCTTCGACGCGTTCGATCGCCGCGGGCGGGATGGTGTTGATGTCCATGACGCCGAGGGCGTTCGCCGGTGTGCCGCGGCGGCCGTTGATCAGAACGAGGGATCGGTTCGCGCCCAGCCCGCGCAACGACACCGTGGCTGAACCCGGGGTGTTCCGTGCGTTCGGCTGGATATCGCCGCCCTGCGTCGGGTTATCCAGGGTCGGTGTGAACTGCGGCAAGCGGTTGAGCTGAGTCTCCACCGCCGAAGTCGCAGATTGGTCGAACAGGTCCTCGTCCACCGTGACAATCGGGCTGTTGGCCTCGAAGTCCCGTCTCGTGATCAGCGAGCCGGTGACGACGACCTCCTCGAGCTCCTGTTGCGCCATCGCCACCCCGCCGGTGCCGCCGGCGAAGACCAGTGAAAGCGCGGTTGCAAGTGCCCCTTTTCGGCCGACTTCAGGCTGTCGGCAGTTCCTCGTTGAGCTTTGCATGTGGGACCCCCGTGCAGAGTGGATTCATCCTCGGCAAAGAGGCGAAATGCGTTGCAAAAATCAAACCAAGCGGTGCCCGAAGACACCATAAAACGCATTGTTAGCAAAGCTTACAAAAGGTTAACCGATGAAGATGCGTTGCCCTGCGTTGTGTCGAAAGCGCAACATGCAGATGCGGTTGGCGAAGGACTCGAATCGACAGAGCGTCTCTTCGGTCATGCGCGGCAGGCGTGTCGCCCGCCGCCGAACACGGCCCACTCGAGGTTGGCCGTTCGAACCATGCCGGGGACCAGGAACAGATCGATCACGCCCGCCCAGGAGTTTGCGCAATGTCCGACCCCGGCACGCAGTACCGTCTGCTCGAGGCGCCTCCCCCCGCCGTAGGAGAATTAATCGGAGATTGACGGAGTTCCCGGTTCTGCAAGTACGTCCGGATTAATATCCGGCCTTCGGCCGCCCCCA
>JAFGNC010000151.1 GCA_016927175.1 Gammaproteobacteria bacterium
CAGCGGATGCTCTGCGATCTCGGTCACGAGCGCGACGTTCTCCCGCGCCGTCAGGCTCGCCATCAGGTTATAGAACTGGAAGACGAAGCCGACGTGACGGCGACGGTACTGCGTCAGCTCGCGCGGCGTCGCGTGCGTCAGCTCGGTGCCGCGAAAAAACAGCTTCCCGGCCGTGGGCCGGTCGAGGCCGCCGAGGATGTTCAGCAGAGTGGACTTGCCGCTGCCGGAAGCGCCGAGCAGCACGACCAGCTCGCGTTCGGGCAGCTCGAGGTCGATGCCCCGGAGCGCATGGACGGCGCTGTGCCCGGTCCCATAGACCTTGGTCAGCGCCTCCGTCCGGAAGCACAGCCCGGGGGCTTCGGCCGAAGCCGCATCGCTGCCTGGCATCTGAACCTCTGCGAGATCGAAGCCGCCGCGGAAGTCCGGCGCGCTGGCGAGAGGTTAGCATGCGGCGCCGCCGGGGCGCGCCGCCCGGCGGCGCTCGTCGGGTCAGGTCACCCCGGGCGCCGCAGGCGGAAGCGGAAAGCCGTGCCGTGGCGGTCGAACGGCCACAGCTCGTCCGTGACCCAGCGCGGATGGCGGTCGAGAAACTCCGCGAGCGCACGCTGTTGCCCGAGCTCACCGCTGCCGCCGTAAGAGGTCCAGTCGTCGAACAGCACGACGGCATGGTCGATCAGCATGTCCTCGAGCCATTCGAGCGAGACGATCGTGGACGAATACAGATCGCAATCGAGCAGCACGACGCCCGCGCAGCGCCGCGGCAGGCTCTGCTTGAGCTGCGGCGTCAGCACTTCGTCGAAAAACCCTTCGACGAGCGTAGCGCGCGACCAGTCGAGGCCGTGCTCCGTCAGATGCTTCTCGACCTCGCTGCGGCTCGCGGCGAACTGCCCAGCGAAGAAGATGCCGCCGGCGGCGTCCACGTCCTCGACCTCCGGCAGCCCCTGAAACGAGTCGAAGCCGTACAGGTGAGTATCCTGCAGATCGAGACGCTCGCACGCTTCGTACGCGTGCAGGAAGGTCCGCCCCCTGAACAAGCCGAACTCGTAGTAATCACCGATGTCGCCGCGGCGTTCCCTGCGCGCCAGGGCGAATGCCCTGTCGAGCGCGTCCAGCGTGCCGGGGCTGAGTGTCCGAAACCCGCCGTTCATCCGGTGGTAGACGCGCGAGCTGAGCCGGAACAGCGGCGGATAATGCCGCAGCACGCTTGCAATACTGCTCTTGACGTTCATCGCTTCCCTTCGATTTCCCACGTCCGTGAACCGGATATTACTCGGCATAGGCGCTGCGGGGTCAAGCTCAGATCTTTCAAAGACTTTCGCAGACTTGCACCGAATTAAATTGGCTTATAAATTAGTTCGATGTCACGGCGAAAGGTCTCTCACAAGCGGCGGCCAGGTCGCCCTCGCGGCGACGCCTCCGGGCAGCGCGAGCTGCTGCTCGACGCGGCGCTCGCGTGCTACGCCCGGCACGGCATCACGGCGTCGAGCGTCCGCAGCATCGCGACCGAGGCGGGCGTCACGCCGGCGCTGTTCAATTACTACTTCGGCAGCAAGGAATCGCTGCTCGAGGCGGTCGTCGAGGAGCGCCTGCTGCCCGTGATCTCGCAGATGCGCCAAGCGATCGAATCGGCGGGCACGGATCCCCGCGCCGTCGCGACCGAATTCGTGCAGGGCGTCCACGCCGCCGTCGCGCGGCATCCGTGGCTGCCGTCGCTGTGGGTCCGGGAAATCCTGTCCGAGGGGGGCGCGCTTCGCGACCTGCTTCTCGATCAGCTCCCGCCGCACGTGCCCCGGATGCTGACGGAGCGTTTCGCGGCCGCGGCGCGCAGCGGCGAGCTCAGCGGCGAGCTCGATCCGCGGCTCCTCGTCGTGTCTCTGGTCGGCCTGACGCTCTTTCCGCTCGCGGCCGCGCCGATCTGGCGGCAACTCTTCGATGCGGACGACGTCGACGCGGACGCGCTGATGTACCACACGCTGGCACTGCTCGATCGGGGCATCGGAGGGCTCGCCTGAGCCGCCGCAGCCCTTGACGGCGTCGCGGCGGCCTTCTATACCCTAGTCACGACCGTGACCGCAGCGAGTTGCGCCGATGCCCCAGCCGCCGATTCGTTTCGTCAAGGCCGCGGACGGCACGCAGCTCGCCTACGCGACGTACGGCAGCGGCCCCCCGCTGGTCTGGGCCGCGCATTGGCTGACGCATCTCGAGCTCGACTGGGAAAGCCCCGTGTGGAAGCACATGGTGGAGTTCCTGACCCGCCACCACACGGTGATCCGTTACGACGAGCGGGGCTGTGGTCTTTCGGACTGGACGGACCGCGGCTTCGACCTCGACACGTGGGTCGGGGACCTCGGCGCGATCGTCGACGCCCTCGGTCTCGACCGCTTCGAGCTGCTCGGCATCTCGCAGGGCGGCCCGATCGCCATCGAATACGCGGTGCGGCATCCCGGCCGCGTGCGCAGCCTGATCCTCGTCGGCACCTTCTCGAGCGGCACGTTCATTCCCGAGAAACAGAAGGACGCAGTCGGCGCGCTGATCGAGGCCGGCTGGGGCAGCAGCAACCCGGCCTTCCGCCAGCTGTTCACGTCGTTGTTCGTGCCGGATGCGACCGAAGAGCAGCGTGACTGGTTCAACGAGCTTCAGGCGAGATCCACGCAACCCGACATCGCCGCGAAGCTGTTCAGAGCCTTCTGGCATCTGGACGTGCGCGAGCGGCTGTCGCAGGTCACCCAACCCACGCTGGTGCTGCATTCGCGCGGCGACGCGGCGATCCCGTTCTCCGCGGGCCGAGCGGTCGCGACGGGTGTCCCGCACGCGCGCCTGGTCCCCCTCGAAGGCGACAACCATCTGCCCCTCGAGACGAGCCCCGGCTGGCCGGTGCTGTGCCGCGAGATGTCGGAGTTTCTCGGCATCCGCGACGCGGCGCCGGCCGGCGCAGGCACTACGGCGGCGACGAACGGTGCGTACCGTTTCGCCCGCTGCGTGCTCGATCCGCGGTCGAGGGAACTCTGCCGTGACGGCCAGCTCGTGCCGATCGAGCACCGCGCTTTCGACCTGCTGCTGTACCTGCTCGAGCATCGCGACCACGCCGTGTCGAAGGACGAGCTTCAGGACGCGGTCTGGCCCCGCATGATCCTGACCGAAAGCGCGCTGACGCGCTGCGTCATGAAGGCGCGCCGCGCGGTCGGCGACGATCCGCAGCGCCAGCAGATCATCAAGACGGTGCACGGTCACGGCTACCGCTTCGTGGCGCCGGTCGCGTCACCCGCGGCGGTACCGTCGGCCGCGCTCGACTCCCCGTCCTAGCCGCTTCCGCCCTTCTCCCGGCACGCGTCGCAGCTTCGTCAGCCAAGCGTCAGCGAAGCGTCACGGCTCCGTCAGGACCGCCGAAGCCGCGGGCATCACACTTCCTCCCGAGCCGCAGGTCATTTCCAACCACCCGCGGTGAGGGAGACGAGGCAATTACCTGGAGGATTCGACGATGTTCGCACGAGTGGCAATGAGAGTTCTGACGACGCTGATAGTGGCATCGATCGCCGCGGCCTACGTGGCCGCGCTGGCACCTCTGGCCGTCGGGGCATGAGCCGCCCCCGGCTCCCCCTCCCCCGGAACGAAGCTCGAGAAGGAGTAGAGACGATGGCGACGAAGCCGAGCGAAACGACGGCGTCCGAGCGGTACGCGCACTGCATCGCTTTGTCGAAGGCGGCGCGCTGGGACATCGACGCGGATGTGATCCGCGGCCGGCAGCTCGACGCCGGCGAGAAGTTCCTGCCGGACGGGCTGACGCAGGTCCGAAGGCTTCCTTTCCTGACGCGGGAGCAAGGCAGGTTCCTGAGTCAGGTGCAGGGGCGGACTTACGCGAACATGTTCGGGCTCGTGGAGCGTTACATCAGCGCCAAGGTGCTCGAGCTGAGCGGTGATTACTGGCTCGGCGACCAGACGGCGCTCGAGGCGCTGGTTCGATTCGGCGACGAGGAGCTGAAGCACCAGGCGCTGTTCCGGCACCTCGAGGAGCTGACCGCGCGCAGCATGCCGGACGGCTACGCGTTCGACCACGACCCGAATCAGGTCGCGCGAGCGGTTCTGTCGAAGTGCACTTGGGCGGTGCTCGCGCTGACCTGCAACATCGAGCTGCTGACGCAAAGCCATTACCGGCAGAGCATCGGAGCCGACCCGGAGCTGTCGCGGCTGTACAGGGACGTCTTCGAATACCACTGGAAGGAAGAGTGCCAGCACGCGGTGCTCGACGAGCTCGAATGGCGGCGCGAGGACGCACGGCTGACGGACGTCGAGCGCGACCGCGCGGTGGACGATCTGATCGCGCTCGTCGGCGCGGTGGACGGCGTGCTGAAGGTGCAGGCGGACGCCGACGCCCGCTACTTCGCCGCAGTCGCGGGGCCGTTCACCGATGCCGAGCGCGAGTCGATCGACTCGACCGTGCTCGGCGCGTACCGCTGGCAGTACATCGTCAGCGGCGCGGAGCATCCGCGCTTCGCCGCCGTGCTGCAGGAGCTCGCGACGACGGAGCAGCTCGAGCGGATCGGCGCCGCGCTGACGCCGATCGTCGCCGGGACGTCGGGCGACGGCGCAGCGTGAGCCGCCGACGCCGGCGCCGCG
>JAFGNC010000023.1 GCA_016927175.1 Gammaproteobacteria bacterium
ACGGCAACGGCAGCGGCAACGGCAACGGCACGGGGACTCCGAACGGCAGCGGCATCAGCAGGCGGTCCTTCGTCCACGCCGGCGCGGCTGCCGGCATCGGGGCCGCGCTGCTCTCGCCCGGCGCGGCGCGGGCCCAGTCCCCGGCCGGCGGCGCCGCCGAAATCGAATGGGATTACGAGTTCGACGTCGTCGTCGTCGGCGCCGGCTGCGCCGGCCTGACCGCCGCGATCCGCGCGCGCGACCTCGGCGCCAGCGTGCTCGTCGTGGAGCAGAGCTTCGACGTCGGCGGCAGGATGCTGCAGAGCGGCTCATTCATCTCGCTCGGCGGCGGCGATGCGATTCAGCGCCGCGACATGCGGGGCGAGCGCGACGCCGAAGGCCGCATCGAGGTGGATCCCCTCGAGCCGCCCGAGGCGCTCGACGACAGCGTCGACCTGCTGTTCGCGGACCTGACCGACTGGTCGATCGTGGACCGCCGCGGGCACAGCCCCTACCGCTACAACGAGCGCGACGTCGCGCGCGCCTGGGCGGAGAACTGCCCGGCCACGCGCGAATTCCTGATGCAGAACTACGTGCGCTTCGCGCGGATCAACGGCACGCACTCGGGCGGCGGCCTGTCGCGGGCACGCGGCGCCGTCTGTTTCCTCGTGCTGGGCGACAGGACGGACGTCCGCGCGGGCACGGTCACGGCCGAGGACGCGGGCCAGGCGGACCCCGAGCGCTCGAGCCACTTCGCGCCGGTGCCGATGGACTACGGCGGCCGCGTCGTCGGCCCTAACGCGTTCAGCAACGGCGCCGCGCTCGCGCGGCCGCTCGAGTTCTCCGCGCGCGAGAAAGGCGTGCGGTTCATGCTGAACCGCGCGTTCGACGAGCTGGTTCGCGAGCAGCCGTTCGAAGGCCGGATACTGGGTATCAAGGCGAGCTTCTCGCCCCGCAACCATCCCGAGACGGGAGAGCCGCTCGAGAGCTACTGGCGCAACGGCAACATTGACGAGCGCCGCGGCGTCGTGCACATCCGGGCGCGCCGCGGCGTCGTGCTCGCGAGCGGCGGCCACTCCGGCAATCCCGAAGTTCGCAGCATGTTTCATCCCGGCATGCGGGAACCGGCGTTCCCGACCAGCGGGTTGTCGGTGCAGGGCCCGCGCGTGCAGGACGCGAGCGCGCTGAAGGCGGGCCTCAAGGTCGGCGCCAACCTGGCCGGCATGCAACAGAACCTGATGCTTTCGCTGACTTACCATATCTCGACCCGCCTCGGCACGCGCGACGCGTACACGTCGATGTTCCCCGGCCATCCGACCTTCGGCTTCCGCGGCTCGGCGGGCCTTCAGGTCGGCACCGCGGGGTTCGAAGAGTTCATCGCCGTGAATCAGGTCGGCAAGCGCTTCTTCAACGAAGTGCTGCTGCCCGTGCGTACCGGGTTCAACCGTTACCCGGGCGGCAACAGCTTCCCGAATCCCGGCATCGAGCACATCCCGGCAGACTGGCGCAACTGCCGCAAGGAGTGGATCCGGCAGGTCTACGACTACGACCACGCGATCGAAGCGGCCCTCGCCGTCAACGAAGGCTCGACGGCACCGGACTATTTTTCGGGACCGCTATGGGCCATCTTCGATCAGGCGGCGGTCGAGCGCACGGGCTGGCAGCTGCGCTACCCGTTCGTCGCCGACAACGGCTACTTCTTCATGGCGGACACGATCGAGGCGCTCGCGGCGAAAATCGAGGCCGGCAACGAATACCAGCGCGTGCCGCTGAAGCACCTGCCGGAAACCGTCGCCACGTGGAACCGCTACGTCGAGCAGGGCGCCGATCCCGATTTCGAGCACGAGAAGGAGGCGCCGATGCACCCGGTCGCAACGCCGCCTTTCTACGCGCTGTCGATCATGATCGTCTGGCACGATTCCTACGGCGGATTGCGCGTCAACGGACGGCAGCAGGTCGTCGACATGCAGGGCGAGGTCATCCCCGGGCTCTATGCCGGCGGGGAAGCCGCCGGCGGCTTCGACAAGCACGGCCTCGGCAAAGGCACCGTCCAGGGCTATATCGCCGGGACGGAAGCGGCGGCGGGGCGGCAGGCCTAGCCGGCGCGCAAAACCGGTTCCCAAAAAAGGGTCCCCAAAAAGGGGTCAGGGCCCTTTTCGGCGTTTAAAGGGGTCAGGGCCCTTTTCGACGACAAAAGGGCCCTGACCCCTTTTCGGGCGAAAAAGGGCCCTGACCCCTTTTCGGTTGGAAAAGGGCCCTGACCCCTTTTTGACCCCTTTTTCGCTGACGCGCTTTCCGGCCCCCTCTTCCGCGGCCCGTTTTTCATCGTCGGACGATGTGTCTAGACTTTCGATATGCGCCGATTCGCACTCGCTTCCATTGCCGTCCTGAGCGTCACCGCCGCCATGCAGGGGCAGGCGCAGATGCCGTTTCGCGAATATCTGCCGTTCGAGGGTTACGACGCCGCGGCGAGCCTGCCGCCCGACCACGACGTGCCGGGCGAGCTCGTCGTCGGCCGCCTGATGTATCCGGGCGGCGGCTACGGCTGGCTGCGCGGCGGAACGAGCTGGACCGTCGACTATCCGAAGGGCGATCGCACGCTCGCGGCGCTGCTGCGCCGCTTCACGCGCATCGACGTGCGCTCGGTCGAGCAGCCCGTCAATCTGGACGACGGCGACGACGTCTACTACTGGCCGTTCCTGATCGTCGGGCTTGCGGGGAACTGGCAGCTGACGGATTCGCAGGTCGCGAAGCTGCGCGAGTACCTGCTGCGCGGCGGGTTCCTGTTCTCCGACAGCTTCTTCGGATCCTATGACTGGCTCGGGTTTCAGGCCGGATTGAAGCGCGTTTTTCCGGATCGTCCGATCATCGACCTGCCGGCCGATCACCCGATCTTTCACATCGTCTACGACGTCTCCGAGCTGACGCACACGCAGATCCCGCACATGGGCTCGCTGTTTCGCGGCGGCTACCTGAGTGACGGCCGCGTGCCGCACTGGCGCGGCATCGAGGACGACGACGGCCGCCTGATGGTCCTGATCGCGCACAACAACGACGTGTCCGATTCCTGGCAGTGGGCGGACGATCCGCGCTATCCGGCGGACAAGGCCAATCTGGGGTTGCGCATCGGCGTCAACATCTCCGCGTATATGCTGACGCATTAGTCGGGGGCGCTGTGCCGAGCGGCCGCCGGCGCCGCCGCACATGCGGCGGACGCACGCACCTCGAGCGGCGCCCGCGCCGCCGGGCGGCCGGGCGCGCGCCTTCCCCTTGAGCCTCAGGCAGACTCAGTGCCAGTAAGGTTTGGTGCCGTAGTGCGCGAACGCGCGATCGCGGAACGCCCGACCGTCGTCCTTCGTCAACGCCTCGATCGAGTCCGACGGTGCATCCTTCAGGCGGTCGGCGGTGAAAGAGACGACGTAACCGCCGACTTTCGGATCGTAGTCGAGCTCGCTCCACGGCACCGGGTGGTACTTCTCCCCTACGCCGAGGACGCCGCCGAAGCTGACGACGGCGAACAGGATATTGTTCGAGGTCTTCTCGAGAACGATGTCCTTGACCTCGCCGAGCTTCTTTCCGGTGCTGTCGTACACATCGGTGCCGATGGCCTTGCCGGCCCGGATCGCAGTGGTATGCCCTGTCGCTGTGGTCATGATGACGCTCCTTCCTTGTCTCGTAGACGTCCACGTCCGAATGCATGAAAGATGCCAATAAATCCGGATGAACGGCCGGAAGCCCTGACGCGGCGACGCGGTCGCGACGCGTGCGCCGCAGCACCGCATCGGCCACATCGGGCTCCATCCGATCAACGCCGAAGAGGCAGGAGAAGCGAGATGCCGAGCATTCTGCGGCGGACGGAGACGATTCTCCTCGGACTCACCGCAGCCTTGCGGCAAGGCCGCGCAGGATCTGCGCAAGCGCTGTCATTCGTCTCGCTGCGACTGCATCGCCGGCGTCCGGCGCGAGCTCCTGCGCCAGCGACCCGAGCCTCGCGGCCAGACGTCCGTCGCTCGCGCCCGCCTCGAGACGCGATTCGGCATCGTCGAGAGTCCGTACCAGGTCCGCCAGGCTCGCCGGCGAGAGCCCGCCGCTTCGTTGCAGCTGATCGACGTACGCCCTCGCCACCACCGGCTCGGCCGGCCACGTGACGCGGAACTGCTGCTGCGGGTTGA
>JAFGNC010000152.1 GCA_016927175.1 Gammaproteobacteria bacterium
AGCCAGCCCAGGTCGTCGGAAATTCTTGCCTATTTCTCCAGATCGGGCGCTTCGGAGGTGAGCAGGTCGAGCGACTGCACGTCGGCAGCGAGCCGGGCGGTCCGCAGCCGCGCCTCGGCACCGCCTATTTCCGGATCCGGGGCTCCGATGAGCAGGTCTTCATCGACGCGGCAGAACAACCCGAGCAACAGCGCAAGCGCCGCGATCCAGCCGGTGGTCCTCGCGAAGAAGCGATCGCGGCGGATCTGCCTACTCAGATCTTCCGCCAGCATGTAGCTGCGGCCGACGGCGCGGTAGCTTACTGAGCGACCTGCTCGACCATGTATTCGACTGCCCCGATGACTTCCTCATCGGAGAGGTCGACGCGTCCGCCCTTCCTCGGCATGATGCCGGTGCTGCCGGAGTATCCGTGCAGCGCATGATCGATCAGTGTGTCCATGCCCTGGGCGATGCGTGCGGCCCAGGCATCGGTGTCGCCGAGTGCCGGAGCGCCGCCGATGCCGGGCGGGGCGTGGCAGGAGACGCAGATTTCGTTGTAGACCTCCGGCCCGGTCAGAGGCGCGTCCACCGCTTCGGCCTTCGAGATCGGCGCGGCCGGTATGGCGGCCGGTTTTTCCGGATCTGCCAGCGCGACCGGCCCGACGGCCACGCCGATCAGAATTCCGAGGACGAGCACGAAGCTCGCAAGAAATTGCTGTTCTGGGTCGCGCAAGGCGCTGGTCCTGAGTTTCGGGCGCCGCGATTATAGCGGATCGCGGCGGTACGGACGTTCGAGCAGACAGGCCGACCCGCGGGGTTTCGGCGATCTGCTGCCGAGCCGGACCGGTCGGAAAAGACAAGAATTGTTAACGGCCGGTCTTCACGTGCTTTCCGGATATAGTTTGAAGGCTGGGCAATATTGCTATTCTGTCCTGCTCAAATACCGGAATTCAAAATCTCGAGTACCGGGGGGGTCTGAGTCCATGCGAATACACAATCGCTCGTTTCTTCTTTCATTGCTTGTTCCCGCCTGTTTCGCCGTCAGCGCCGAAGCGCAGGAGCAAGGTGCTTCGGCAATCAGCGGAGGACTTTGGTCCGATCCGTCCACCTGGTCGGGCGGCGCCGTGCCGGGGGAGGGTGACATCGTCACCATCGGCGAGGGGTTGGACGTCGTCCTCGACGTCAGCCCGCCGGCGCTGCGTGGGATCAATCTCAACGGAAAGCTCAGCTTTGCCGATGACAACGATCTCGAGCTGACCACCGAATGGATTCTGGTGCGCGGCGAGCTGCAGGCCGGCAGTGAAAGGGATCCTCACACGCGCAATGCGACGATAACGCTGACCGACAATGTCCCTGATGAAAACATCAATGGCATGGGTGACCGCGGCATCCTGATTGCGGGCGGGACCTTGAGCCTGCACGGTGATCGGGAAAACGCCTGGACCAAGCTGGCTGAAACGGCCGAGGCGGGCAGCACCAGGGTCGAGGTTCTCGACGCGAGCGAGTGGCGGGTCGGTGACGAGATTGTTCTGGCATCGACGGATTTCAACCCGAGGCAGGCAGAGAGGCGGCGCATTTCCCGTATTCGGGGCAATGTGATCACGCTGGATCGGCCGCTCGAGTACATGCATTTCGGCGAGATCACGTTTGGCGTCGACGAACGCGGCGAGGTCGGCTTGCTGACGCGCAATATCAAAGTACAGGCATCCGCGGATGCCGAAGAAACCTACTTCGGCGGGCATATCATGGCGATGGCCGGGAGCACGATGACGGTTTCCGGTATCGAGCTGTCTCGCATGGGGCAGCACCTGCAGCTTGCGCGCTACCCGATCCATTGGCATCTGATGGGTGACGCGAGCGGGCAGTACATCAGGAACTCGGCGATTCACGACACCTACAGCCGCTGCGTGACGATTCACGGCACGGACAACCTGCTGGTCGAGAACAACGTCACCTACAACACCGTCGGGCACTGCTTCTTCATGGAGGACGGCATCGAGACGGGTAACCAGCTCGTGCACAACTTAGGTATCCAGACCAAGTGTCACCCGACGCTGCCCTGCGACCCGACGAACCTCGTTCTGGCGTACCAGTCCACGGAAGGCCAGAAATCCCCGCACATCCTGATCCCGTCCGACAATACCGTCTCCACTTTCTGGATCACGAACCCCGACAATACCTACCGCGACAACGTGGCGGCGGGTTCCGACCAGGTCGGCTTCTGGTTCTCCATTCCTACGCATCCGATCGGGGCTTTCGAAGGTACGGAGATCAGTGCCAAGACCTGGCCCGGACGCTCCAGGCTGCGGGAGTTCAGCGGCAATACCGCCCACTCCAATTTCGATGGCCTGATGCTCGACCGCGGCCAGCGACCCGACGGCACCTTCGGTATCGCCGGCCCCAACCTGATCAGCCGTGCCGATCCTGCCGATGAGAACAGCGAGGTGCTGGTCGCGCACTTCGACGATTTCACCGGCTACAAGAACCGCAACGGCGCCATCTGGGGCCGCGGTGAAATGCACCTGTACACCAATCTGAAACTGGCCGACAACGCCATCGGCTTCACCCATGCGTCCGGTGCTCCGGGCGCCGCGCCTTACACGTCAAGGGTCGTCGACTCGCTGTTCGTGGGGGAGAGCGACAACATAGGAAACCCCAGTACGCCGGAGGAACTGGCTTACGGTCGCAGCCTGCCAGCCGATGCCCCGGATTTCCCGATTCGCGGCTACGAGTTTTATGATTTCCACCACGAACTGGAGAACGTCACTTTCGTGAACTACGAGCCCAACGAGCTTCGCGATGCGGGTGCGCTCTCCTACCTGTTGTTCACGAGCTTCGGCATGAGCACCGAGAACCAGGTCCAGGGCATGAAATTCGTCAACGCCAAGCCGGTCAGCTTCCCTCCGATCCAACGCCGTTGGGCGTCTGACTACGGACGCAGTGCTGCCTATAAGAGTGCGGCGTTCCATGACCTGGACGGCTCGGTCAGCGGAACTCCCGGCGCCTACATCGTCATCGACAACGGCATTGCATCCGACGAGGCCACCTGTGAGATGAAGCCATCCTGGAATGCGGCCGTCTGCACGGGGGACATGGGCCGCTTGAGCATCGCTGGTAATTTCAGCGGGTTCGAGAGTGGCCCCATTACCAATCCGATCATCCTCCAACGCAATGGCAGGCGGTTCGAATATACGGGGGGAAACACGATCGGCAGTGGCGCCGAGGTACGGGTCGAGACGGCCAGGGACACGCTGACCCTTTCCTTGCAGGAGATGGATCAGGGTTCCTTCGTGATTTTCGAGTTTCCCGAATTCACTACCGCTGCCGAGGGCGTGGAACAAAGCAGCCTGGATGCGCTGCGCGACGCCGGGGAGACGTCATACTTCCGCGATGACGAGGCTTTGTGGGTCAAGCTCGTGGTCGCGGATGCCGAAGGTTCAGCTGTCCCCGACGGCCCCGGCGGTCCGGGTTCGGGTGGTCCGGGCGGCAGTACCAGTATCGACGTCAGCAGGTAAATTAGAGCCTGGTGAATGAACGTGAGCCCCCGGCGCAAGCCGGGGGCTGCGGTCAGCATGTCGACCAGGGCCTGCGCCATCCCACGGCCGGAACGGCAATCCGCCGTCGAGCGGCCCCGGCGGGAGGCCGCGCCCGGGATCTGACCGGAGCGTCGCATGCGCCGAGCCCGCGGCGTGTTGCAGAGCCTACTGCAGGTACAAGCGTCGCAGTCGATGCAGCTCCTCGGCGTCGACGCCGACTTCCTCGTCGAGAAAGGCTTCGACCGAACCGTAGTCCTGTTCGATGCGCGCAAACGCGAGGCTGAGATACGGCACTCCGTCAGCGGTGACCAGCGGGCTCGCGAGCATGCTCTCGTCGACGTCGGAGTAGCGGGCCATCAGCGCGGCAGAAGGCGTTGCCCTCTGCAGCGGCGGCTTCGAGATCGATGCGGCTGGAGCGACGCGCGCCTTCGTCAGCTTCAACCACTCGTTAGGCGAGCGGCTCGACGTCGTCCGCCGGGCCGACCCGCGCCGCGAGCCGGCGCACGCCGAGCGCGCCGGAATTCGCTATGGAGTCTCATCGGAATCGGCACTTACGTCCGCCAGATCCCCAAAATCGGGGCGCGCTGTACCGTCATTGCGCAGATAGGCATCGAAGAACCGTCGCGTCGCCCTGTTCATGATGTCGATCACGCGCATGCCCTCTACCGGCCCCGTGACGCCGAGCCAGTCGAAAAGCGGCACGAATGCAGAAGCGTCGGTGAAATTCGCATGTGTCGCATCCGCGACGGTAAGGGCGAAGTAAGGCGCCTCGCTCGTCAGCCGATCGTGCTCGAAGAACGGCCGGACGGCGGTCCCGATCCCGGGACGAGGCGCCGCGGTTGCGGGACGTGGAGGCACGCCACCCATTCCCGCGATCCGGTATTTCCCACGGGACCAGC
>JAFGNC010000153.1 GCA_016927175.1 Gammaproteobacteria bacterium
ATTCTGCTCGACGCCCCCTGCAGCGCGCTCGGAGTCGTCCGACGGCACCCCGACATCAAGCTGCTGCGCAGCCCGGCCGACGTCGACCGCGCCGTCGCGCTGCAGGCGGAGCTGCTGGCCGCGCTGTGGCCGCTGCTCCGCCCGGGCGGGCGGATCGTCTATGCGACGTGCACGGTGCTCCATCGCGAGAACCGGGATCAGACAGGGCGTTTCGTCCAAGCGACGCCGGGCGCGGCGCCCGCGCCGGACCGGCCGCCGCTCCAGATCCGGCCCGGAGAGGCGAACCGGGATGGCTTCTATTATGCTTGCATCGACAAGCAGGAGACGGCTCCCCCAATCCGTGTGTCAGACTTCAACGCATAGCGCTCGCGGCGCGAGCCCGCTGGTTCGTGCGCTCGAGCTCGCGGTCCTGGCACTGGTTCTTGCGATGAGCGCGGGCGCCGCGGCACAGGACGAGGACCCCGGCCGTTTCGAGATCCGCTCCGCCAGCGTCGAGCTCGACTCCGGCGTCTATTTCCTGAGCGCATGGATGGAGCTGCGGCTGTCCTCGGAGGCGCGGGAAGCGCTGCGATCCGGCGTGCCGCTGACGCTCAGAGTCGATGTCGA
Organism: Gammaproteobacteria bacterium; assembly: GCA_016927175.1. Lineage (GTDB taxonomy): Bacteria > Pseudomonadota > Gammaproteobacteria > Steroidobacterales > Rariloculaceae > ZC4RG20. Next base: position 607 of record JAFGNC010000153.1, read on the forward strand.
GCTGCTCCACAACCGACGTTTCTGGGCCGACGCCGACGAGGCCGAGCTGCAGCAGCGCTACCAGCTCGAGTATCACGCGTTGACGGAGCGCTACGTCGTGTCGAACCTGAACAGCGGCGATCAGAGCTCGTTCGCGACGCTTTTCGCCGCGCTGAACTACCTCGGGCGTATCGAGAAGCTGCCGCTGATCGACACGGCGCTGCTCGAGGACGATCGGCGCTACGACATTCGCATCCGAGTCGTTCTGGACATGGAGAGACTTCCCGGACCTTTGCGGCTGCTGGCTTTCTGGCGCCGCGACTGGTCGATCTCGAGCGATTGGTACCGATGGCGTTTGGGAAGCGGATAAAGAAGGCGTTTCTGACGCTCGTGCTCGTGGCCGGCGCGCTGCTGTGGCTCGCCGCGCTGCTGCTGTTCAGCCGCGTCGCGGAAAACTCCGACGACTTCGCCCGCTGGCAGAACTGGGTTCTGCTGATCAACTCGATCGGCATCACGGCGCTGATCGTGCTGATCAGCGTCAACCTGACGCGCCTCATCCGCGATCTGCGCCGGCACGTGCCGGGCTCGCGGCTGAAGCTGCGCATGATCACGCTGCTCGTCGCGCTCGCGGTCACGCCTCTGCTCGTCGTGTACGTGTTCTCCGTCGCGTTCATCAACCGGGGGATCGACAGCTGGTTCAGCGTCGACGCCGAGCAGGGGCTCGAGAACGCGCTGACACTGAGCCAGACCGCGCTCGACGTGCAGAAACGGCGCAACCTCGAGGACCTGCAGAGAGTGGCGGCGCGGCTCGACGCGGCGGACGTCGACGATTACGTCGCCGAGTTGAACACGCTGCGCCGCGACAGCGAGGCCGTCGAGCTGACCCTGTTCGGCGCTAACAACCGAATTCTCGCGACGAGCTCGGATCAGCCGGGCGAGGTCGCGCCGACGTATCTGACAGAGGAGACGATCTTCCAGCTTCGCCAGCAGCGGCCGTACGTGAGCCTCGAGCCGCTCGCGGGCGGGCAATACCAGGTCGTCGCGGCGCTGAATCTGGCCGATTCGGTGTCGCAGGCGGGGCCGGAGGTGCTGCAGGGCCGTTACGCCGTCGAGCCGCGTCTCAGCGCGCTCGCGAACTCGGTGCAGGAGAGCTTCAACCAATACTCCGAGCTTTCGTTCCTTCGCACGCCGTTGAAGTACGGCTTCACGCTGACCCTGTCGCTCGTGCTGCTGGTCTCGCTGCTCGCCTCCGTTTACGGCGCGCTGACGTCGGCACGCCGGCTCGTCGGGCCGATACAGCAGCTGATGCAGGGCACGCGCGCCGTCGCCCGCGGCGACTTCGACACGCGACTGCCGATCCCGGCGCGGGACGAAATCGGATTCCTGATCAACTCGTTCAACGACATGACGCAGCGGCTCGCTGATGCGCGTCAGGAAGCGCGGTTCAGCGAGCAGAAGGTCGAAAGCGAGCGCCGCAAGCTCGAGGTCATCCTCGCGCGGCTGTCCACCGGCGTCGTCGCGCTCGAGCCCGACATGCGCATCCGCACGGCCAACGCGTCGGCGGGCATGATCCTGAACGTCGACCTCGAAGCGCACGTCGGCGAGTCGCTGGTGGACCTTGCGGAGAATCGGCCGCTGCTCGCGCAGTTCCTGACCGTCAGCGCGGCCAAGCTCGCTGAAGGCAAGAGCGAATGGCGCGAGCAGATCGTGCTGCGCGGCGACGTCGGCCGCCGCGTCCTGATGTGCGCGTGCACGGCGCTGCCGGGCGAGGCGGGCGGCGCGAGCGGCTACGTGGTCGTGTTCGACGACGTGACGGCGCTGATGCAGGCGCAGCGCGATGCCGCCTGGGGCGAGGTGGCCCGCCGTCTCGCGCACGAGATCAAGAATCCGTTGACGCCGATCCAACTCTCGGCCGAGAGGCTGAGGCGGCGGTACCTCGCCGGCGAAACGTCGGACCTCGACCTGCTCGACCGCGCGACCCACACGATCATTCAGCAGGTCGAGGCGATGAAGGAGATGGTCAACGCGTTCAGCCAGTACGCGAAGCAGCCGGCCGTCGAGTTCAGCGTCTTCGACCTGAACGACCTGATCTCCGAGATCACGGAGCTCTACCGCTCGCCGGAGAATCCGGTAGCGATCAAGTTCTCGTTCGATGCCAATTTGCCGAAGATCAAGGCCGATGCCGGCCGCATGCGGCAGGTATTCCACAACCTGATGCGCAACGCCCTCGAAGCCATGGAGCGGCAGAGCGACGCGCGAGTGGACATCTCCACCCGCTACCTTCACCGTGACGGCGCCGACGCGGTCGAGATCAAGGTGGCGGACAACGGACCGGGCTTCGTCGACGACATCGTCGACCAGGCGTTCGATCCCTATGTGACCAGCAAACCCAAAGGCACCGGTCTCGGACTCGCGATCGTGAAGAAGCTGGTGGAAGAGCACGGGGGACAGATCAAGGCGTCCAACCGGCAGCAAGGCGGGGCGGAGATCAGTATACTGCTCCCGATATCCAGCGAGACGACCGGTACGCCGATCGTTCACGGCAGCGAAAACAGGAGGGAGCGCGCGTGAAGAATGCGCGAATCTTGGTTGTCGACGACGAAGCGAACATCCGCGCCTTGCTGGAAGAGATCCTCAGCGAGGAAGGCTACGAGGTTACGATCGCGGCCGACGCCGAGCAGGCTCGTAAAGCGCGGGAGCAGAACGACTACGATCTGATCCTGCTCGACATCTGGATGCCGGACACCGACGGCATCTCCTTATTGAAGGAATGGTCCGAGGGTGACGCGCTCGGGCCCGTCGTCATGATGTCCGGGCACGGCACCGTCGACGCGGCCGTCGAAGCCACGCGGCTCGGCGCGGTCGACTTCATCGAGAAGCCCGTCTCGCTCGCGAAGCTGCTGCGCGTCGTGCAGTCGGCGCTCGCGCACCGGCGCCAGTCCGGGCGCCGGCGCAGCCTCGTGCCGCCGATTCTCGCGCCGGTCGGCAAGAGCGAGGCGATGCGACGGCTGCGAGAGCAGGTCGCCCGCGTCGCGCGTCACGATGCCCACACACTCCTGACCGGTGAGCCCGGCAGCGGCCGCGAGCTGTTCGCGCGCTACCTCGCGAGCCGCAGCGATCGTGCCGACGGCGCGTTCGTGACGGTCATGGGCGGTGCGCTGACCGATCAGACCTGCCGCGCCCAGCTGCTCGGCGACGGCGAGCAGCCCGGCGCGCTCGAGAAGGCCAGCGGCGGCATTCTGTTCATCAACGAGGTCCAGGACATGCCGCCGGACGCCCAGCAGCTTCTGCTCGGCGTGCTGGAGCAGAAGGAGTTCGTGCCGGCAGACGCCGCGTCGCCACGGCCTTTCGACGCGCGGATCGTCGCCAGCGCTCCGCCGGGTTTCGAGCGCAGCGGAGGCTTCAAGCGCGAGCTGCTGTCGCACTTGAGCGTGATCGTGATCGGGGTGCCGCCGCTGCGCGAGTACGCCGAGGACGTTCCCGAGCTGCTGCGCTACCACGTGGACTCGTTCGTCGACTCCGAAAACCTGCCGTTCCGGCGCTTCAGCGTCGCCGCGCAGAACCGGCTTCGCAATTATCCGTGGCCGGGAAACGTGCGGGAGCTGAAGAACATGGTCAAGCGCCTGCTGATCCTCGGCGGCAGCGAGACGATCGAGCTCGACGAGGTCGAAGCACAGCTCGTGTCGGAGAAGATTCAGGGCGAGCCGCTGGTCAAGCAGGATCTGCTCGCGATGCCGCTGCGCGAGGCGCGCGAGCACTTCGAGCGCGCGTATCTTCAGCAGCAGTTGCTGCTGTGCGGCGGCAAGGTCGGCCAGCTCGCGAAACGCGTCGGCATGGAGCGCACGCACCTGTACCGCAAGCTGCGTTCCCTCGGGGTCGACTTCCGCCAGGCGCTGTCCGACGACTGAGCCGCGACCTTCGCGGAAGACGATTCGGTTACGGCCTTATCAAGAAGCCGGAGTTCGGCGTTCAGGGACGTCTGTGGCCTCGGCCGAGAAGCCGTAGTTCGGCGTTCAGGGCTGTCCGTGGCCTCCGTCGAGAAGCGAGCGTGTAGTGCTCCTTTATTCGCAGTGTCTGCCTCGCTTCGCTCGCAGGCTGCCAATAAAGGAGCACTACACCGCTCCCTTCTCTGCAGATCGGGAAAAGGCATCTGACCGCATACTTCAGAGATCGGGAAAGGGCTCTGACCCCTTCTCTTAGGGTAAGGGCTATTCGTTGACCTTCATCATCAGCGAGTCAACACCGGCGCCGCGCAGCTGCGCGCGCAGCCGATTCAGCTGATCGAGATCGCTGATCGGCCCGACCCGGACGCGGTGATAGACGTCGTCGTCGATCGTGACCTTCTGAATCCGCGATTCGATGCCGAGCAACGCGAGGTTGGCCTGCATCCGATCGGCGTCGCCGTGCGAGCGGAACGAGCCGGTCTGCAGGATGTAGCTGCCGGGCGCCTCGACCGCCGCCGGCGCGGCGGCCGGCGTGCTGCTGACGCTCTCGACCTCCGGCACGACCACCTCGTAGCTCGGCAGGATGTCGTAGAAGTCGAAGCGGCTTTCGCTCTCGGGGACCGCGGCGGCTTCCGCCGCCGACTCGGCGGACGATCCCGTGCGTGAGCGCGCGGGGGCCGGCGCGGGCTCCTCCGCCGGCTCCGCGCGTGGCGTCCGCGCCGCGGCCGGCGCGGCGCCGCCTTCGTCGGCCCTGAAGTCCGAGAAGTAGACACCGGCCGCGACCAGCAGGCCGAGCCCGAGGCCGACCAGCATCCAGGCGAAACCGTGCGCGTCGGCTTCGCGTCTCGATCTGCGTGTGCGGCGTGCCATTCCTTGTCTCTTTGCTCGAGTGCCGCCCTACATGCTGGCCGGCGCTGCGACGCCGAGCAGCGTCAGCGCGTTGCGGATCACCTGCTGCGCGGCGAGCGCAAGCACGACGCGTGCGTCTCTCAGCG
>JAFGNC010000154.1 GCA_016927175.1 Gammaproteobacteria bacterium
GCGCCGAGTCCCGCCTTCAGCTGCCCCGGCCTGTCGGCCTCGATGCCGCGCTGGCCCCAGTGCGCGACGAAGCTGCTGACCAGCAGGATCGCGAGCAGGATCAGCGCGTACGTGAACGACGGGTCCTCGCTCAGCGGCCACTGCGGCTTCGACGAGCCGAGGTAGAAGTAGGCGAAGAACAGCAGCACGAACAGCATCGCTTCCGTGCCGATGAACAGCCACATGCCGATCTCGCCGCGCCGCCGCTCGACGGGCCGCGCGTGCGAGCGCTGCACCGGCACGCTCTCCGCCGCCGCGCTCACGACGTCAGCTCCTTCTCCTCGGGCCACATCCAGAAGGCTGCCGCCACGGCCGTCGCGAGGCTCAGCAACACGACCACCCACAGGAGCTTCCAGATGAAGGCCAGGAACAGACCGAACAGCAGCAGCGATGCGATCAGCGGCAGCAGCGACTCGTCCGGCATCCGCGCGACGAAACCGTCTATCGCGTCGACCGTGCTCGTCGCGAGCGTCTCCTTGCGCTCGTCGAGGACGCGCTCGTTGCCGGGGTCGGCCTCCTCCTCGTGCGCGTCCCACAGCGGATGACGGCTCGTCACGGTCGGGATGTGCTCGACGCCGTAAACCGGCGGCGGCGACGACGAAGACCACTCGAGCGAGTCCGCATTCCACGGGTTCGGCCCGGCCGGCGCGCCGTGCCGCCGGCTGTGGAAGAAGTTGTAGACGCCGACCAGAACGCCGATCGCGAACAGCACGCTGCCCCCGGTCGTGATGGCGTTCACGAGGGTCCAGCCGCTGTCCGCGCCGTACGTGAAGACGCGCCTCGGCATGCCGAGGAAGCCCGTGATGTGCATCGTCCAGAAGCCGATCATCATGCCCGCGAACATCAGCCAGAAATTCCAGCGGCCGAGGCGCTCGTCCATGAGCCGGCCCGTCATCTTGGGCAGCCAGTAGTAGAAGGCGGCGAAGACCGGAAAAACGTTCGCGCCGATCAGCACGAAGTGAATGTGCCCGACGACGAAGTACGTGTCGTGCACCTGCCAGTCGAGCGGAATCACGGCGGTCATGACACCGCTCAAGCCGCCGATCACGAGCAGGAAGATGAAGCCGAGCGCGAACAGCATCGGCGTCGCGATGACCGGCCGCCCGGTCCAGACCGTCGCGAGCCACGCGAAGACCTGGATGATCGTGAAGATCGAGATCGTCATGCTGGCGGCGCTGAAGAAGCCCATCGACACGTACGGCAGGCCCGTCGCGAACATGTGGTGAACCCAGACGCCGAAGCCGACGAGCCCCGTCAGCACGGTCGCCAGCGCCACCCACGTGTAGCCGACGATGGGCCGCCTCGAGAACACGGGCAAGATCATCGAGATCATGCCGGTCGCGGGCAGAAAGATGATGTAGACCCACGGGTGCCCGAAGATCCAGAACAGCTGCTGCCACAGCAGCGGATCGCCCGCGCCGCCGGCGTCGTAGAAGCGGAAGCCGAACAGCCGATCCAGCTCGAGGAACACGAGCGCCGCCGTCAGCGCGGGCAGCGAGAACACGACGACGAACGACGTCGTCATCGTGCTCCACAGGAACAGCGGCATCCGGTCGATCGACATGCCGGGCGCCCGGAGGCGCAGTATCGTCGCGATGAAGTTGATCGCGCCCGCGGTCGTCGACACGGTCAGCAGGATCAGCGCGAACGAGAAGAAGTCCATGTGCAGGCCGGGCGAGAACTCCGTCTCCGTGAACGGCGCGAAAGCGAACCACCCCGCGCGCGGCGCCATGCCGAGCAGCGGTGCGATGTAGAGCAGCACTCCCGACAGCAGGAAGGTCCAATAACTGAAGGCGTTGAGCCGCGGGAAGGCCATGTCCCGCGCACCGATCAGCATCGGCACCAGGTAGTTGCCGAATCCGGCAAGAATCGGAGACGCGTACCAGAAGATCATCGTCGTGCCGTGCATCGACATGATCTGGTTATAGGCTTCGGCGGACAGGATATCGGCGTCGGGGCCTGCGAGCTGAATGCGCATCAGCACCGCCTCGATGCCGCCGACCAGCAGGAAGACGAATGCCGTCGCGAGGTATCGTTTACCGATCTTCTTGTGATCGATCGTGGCCAGGGCGCCGTACAGGTTCGGCGGGTCCGACCAGATGCTTTCGAGGCGCTGAGTAAGAGAAACGGCCGTGGCCAATGCCCTGTCTCCGTGGTAGCTTTCCGCCACCTCCGACGTTGTAGAGGATCCCCTGGTGCGCTCAGCCGCCGCTGCATCCAACATTTGTGCCAACGCTCTGCCGCGCGCAGGGTCACCCGGCTCGATCCCGCGTCAGCAGCTGCAACAGCAGCGCGATGCCCTCCGCGGTGCAGCCGGTGCAGCGGCTGTGCCTCCTTGCGGGACCTGAGACCTCTTTTTGAAATGTTGAATCGCGGCCCGCGCCATCGCCTGTGGATCCTGGCGTTCGCCGTCGCTTACGCCCTGCTCGCGCTGCTCGTCACGAACTCTTATCAGCAGCTGATCATGACGGTCGTGCCCGTGTGGGCCGTCATGGGGCTGTCGTGGAACCTGCTGAGCGGCTACAGCGGCCTGATCTCCTTCGGCCATGCCGCGTTCTTCGGCCTCGGCGCCTACTTCGTCGTGCTCGCGCTGATCAACTGGGATCTGACGCCGTGGGTCGGCATACCGATCGCCGCCGTGATCGGCGCCGTGGCGGGACTGCTCGTCGGCATTCCGACCTTCCGGCTTCGCGGTCACTATTTCGCGCTCGCGATGCTCGCGTACCCGCTTGCGCTGCTGTACGTGTTCGAGTGGCTCGGCTATCAGGAAGTCGCGATTCCGATGAAGCGCGAGGCGCCGGCGGCCTACATGCAGTTCGAGGATCAGCGCGTCTACATTTTTCTGGCGCTCGGACTGCTGCTCGGCGCGATGGCCGTGACCCGGCTCGTGGAACGCTCGCGCTTCGGCCGCTCGCTGCTCGCGATCAAACAGGACGAGACCGCCGCCGAGGCGGCCGGCATCGACACGCTGCGCTGGAAGCTCAAAGCGATCACCGTGTCCGGCGCAATGGCCGGCGCGATCGGCGGCTTCTACGCGGTCGTGCTGCTGATCGTGACGCCGCCGGCCGTGTTCGGAATGCTGGTTTCGGCGCAGGCGCTCGTGGTTGCGATGTTCGGCGGCGTCGGCACGGTCTGGGGTCCTGTCATCGGCGCCGCGACGCTGGTGCCGCTCGCGGATCTGCTGCATGCGGAGCTGGCGCACATCGTTCCGGGCATACAGGGCGTCATCTACGGCATCGCGATCATCGCGGTGGTTCTGCTCGCGCCGGAAGGCGTGTTCTGGAAGGTCCGCGATCTGTTGCAGCGGCGGGACCAGAGGGCCGCGCGCGGCGCAGGGCGTCCGGCGCCGGCCGCCGCCGGGATCGCGGCGGCGCGAGCCGCGCGCGGCGGACCGGCCGGCACAGCGATCGGCGAGCCCGCGACGGCGGGCGCGGGCGACACCTGGCCGAGCGTCGACCGCCCTGCCCCGGATGCGCAGGCGGCGCCGCGGCACGTGTCGGCCGAGGGCCTGACGGCCGATGGCGAGTCCGGCGGCGAGGCATCGGCACCGGCACCGGAGGCCGGCTCGATCGCGGCCGAGGCCGGCGCGATGCTGGCCGAGCCGGGGCGCACCGCCGTCGCGCACTCGGCCGAGGCAGGTGTCGGCGAGTCAGCCGGGGAATCGCGCGGCCGGCGCGCCTTCGCGGCGGCCGCGACGCGTTCGGGTCGCGACACAGCGAGCGCTGGCGCCGTCGTTCTCGAAGTGCGGAAGCTCTCGAAGTCCTTCGGCGGACTGCGCGCCGTCGCGGACGTCGACCTGACGGTCCGCCGCGGCGAGATTCTCGGCATCATCGGCCCTAACGGGGCCGGCAAGACGACTTTGTTCAACCTGCTGAACGGATTCATGCCGCCGGACGACGGCAAGGTCGTGCTGAACGGCGAGGACGTGACCGGCAAGCGGCCGAACAGAATCTGCCGGCTCGGCGTCGGCAGAACGTTTCAGGTCGTGAAGCCGTTCACGCGCATGAGCATCGCGGACAACGTCGTGGTCGGGGCCTACGTTCGCGCCGCAACGGACGACGAGGCTCGAACGCTCGGCGCCCGCGCCATCGAAACGGTCGGGCTGACGGAGGACGCCGACCTGATCGCCGGCAGCATCACGAACCGGCAGCTGCGTCTGATGGAGCTCGCCCGCGCGCTCGCGTCGCAGCCGCAGATCCTGCTGCTCGACGAGATCCTCGCCGGGCTGTCGAGCGGCGAGGTGCAGGAGCTGATCGAGCTGATCCGGCGGCTCGCCGCCGGCGGCATCACGATCGTGATCATCGAGCATACGATGCAGGCCATGGTGCGGCTCGTGGATCGATTCGTCGTGCTGGATCACGGCGCCGTGCTCGCCGAAGGACCGCCTGACGCGATCACGAAGGACCCGAAGGTCATCGAAGCTTATCTCGGAAAGAAGTGGCTCGCGGATGCGGCGGCGCGGGATGCGGCCGCCGCCGGCGAAGGCGCATCGAACGACGCGGGCCCGGCCGCGAGGACCGACGGCGATGCTTGACGTCGACACGCTGCACGTCGCGTACGGGGAGATCCCGGTGCTGCACGGGGTATCGCTGCGGGTCGGCGAAGGCGAGTTCGTCTCCGTCGTAGGCCCGAACGGTGCCGGCAAGACCACGCTGTTCAATGCGATTTCCGGCGTAGTCGACGTGACGGCCGGAGCGCTTCACTTCGACGGCGAGAACCTGCTCGCCGTGCCGGCATCGCGGCGGCCGCATCTCGGCATCGCGCACGTGCCCGAGGGCCGGCAGGTGTTCCCGTCCCTGACCGTGACCGAGAATCTCGAGATGGGCGCTTACACCGAAGGCGGCCGGCGCGCGTGGACGGGAAACCTCGAGCGCATCTATGCGTGGTTTCCGATTCTGGCCGAGCGCGCCCGCCAGCCGGCGGGCACGTTGTCCGGCGGCGAGCAGCAGATGCTCGCGATCGCTCGCGGGCTCGCTTCCGAGCCGAAACTGCTGATGCTCGACGAGCCGTCGATGGGGCTCGCGCCCGCGGTCGCGGACGACATCTTCGAGCGCATCGTCGCGATCCATCGCGACACGGGCTTGAGTGTGCTGCTGGTCGAGCAACGCGTCGCCGAGGCGCTGCATTTCGCGAATCGCGGCTATGTGCTGGAGACCGGCAGGGTGATTCTCGAGGGCGATCACGCTACGCTGAGGAACGACGATCGGGTGCGCCAGGCGTACCTCGGCATGTAGCGGCAAGAGGAAGACGGCAAATGAAGAGACTTGGAAGAAAGCTTGCCGAGACCATCGAGAATATGTTGCGAATGAAGGGATCAGAGTCCTTTTTTGGGGAAAAGGGGTCAGGGGAAAAGGGGTCAGGGCCCTTTTTCGCCTCAACGGCCAGAGCCACTTGCCGCCGCATACGAAAAAGGGCCCTGACCCCTTTTCTCGCTCTGACCCCTTTTCGCGCGGCAAAAATGCGCTTTCTCGCGGCGCCGTTGCTCGCGCTGCTCGCGGCCTTTGCCGCCGGCACGGCCGCGGCACAGGACGCCGTCAAGGTCGGTCTCGTCGTGCCGCTGTCGGGCCCCTGGGCGCGGCAGGGGCAGGTCATGCGCATCGGCGCGGAGATGGCGGTCGAGCACATCAACGCACAGGGCGGCATCGATTCGCTCGGCGGCGCGCAGGTCGAGCTCGTCATCGTCGACACCGGCGACAGCGTGGAGCGCGCGAAGAACGCCGCGCAACGCATGATCGCCGATCACCCCGACCTCGTCGGCGTCACCGGCTCGTACCTGAGCTCGTTCACGCTCGCCGTCTCGGAGGTCACCGAGCGGGCATCGTTGCCGATGATCACGCTGTCGTACTCCGACCTGATCACGAGCCGCGGCTTCGACTTCATATTCCAGACGTCGCCGACCGGTGTGCAGCAGGCCGAGGACGCTCTGCCGCTGCTGCTCGAGCTCGCGGCGAGCGCCGGCGCCGAGCCTCCGGAGCGGGTCGGCATCGTCATGGACAGCACGGCCGCGTCCGTCGCGTTCGTGAA
>JAFGNC010000155.1 GCA_016927175.1 Gammaproteobacteria bacterium
GGCGGCGCCCGCCGCCGAGGGCGCGTCCGGCGCCGTCCCGGAGCCCTGCGCGAAGGCGTAACCGGCGGCGAGGCTCGCGGCGAGCCACGCGCCGGCGGCCGCGCTCGCGCGCGGCGACCGGCGTTTCCTTCCGATCCGTTGAATCATCGGCATCACCCCCTCGACAGCGGCATGGCCCGTCCGCCAGCGTCCCGCAATCGAAATAGCATAGCGTCAGTCGGCCGGTTCCACGACCAGGGTCAGGCCGTCGCGCTCTTGCACGCGGACCCTGTCGCCGCGGCGGATCGAAGCGCCGGTGCGGGCGCGGGCGTTCCATCGCTCGCCGCGCAGCAGCACGAGCCCGCGGCCGGAGGCATCGAAGTCTGCCGCGGCCACGGCCGTGCCCCCGGCCCGCTCGCCGGGCTCGACGAGGATCGCGGTCGGCGCGAGCCGCTGCATGATGAAGGCGGTGGCGACGTCTCCGGCGATGACTATCGCGGCGCCGACCAGCAGGGCGAAGGGCTCGAGGAGCCGGTCGAGCCGCGTCAGGATCCACGCGGCCAGCGCGATGAGCACGACCGTCTCGACGCCTATCACGAGCCAGAGACGCTGCCTGCCGGCCTTCATGCTGGGCGGAGCGGCCGCTATCCGGCGAGCGGCAGGCAGATGTGCACCGTCGTCCCTCGGCCCGGTTCGCTCTCGGCCCAGATCCGCCCGCCGTGCGCATCGACGATCGCCTTCGAGATGAAGAGCCCGAGGCCCGTGCCTTCTTCGTTCTGCCTGACACGCACGTACGGCTCGAAGATCTGGTCGAGCCTCTCCGCGGAGACGCCGGGCCCCGTATCGGCGACCGTCACGTGCACGGTAGCGTTCTCGCGGAGCGCGCGCACCGTCACGATGTCCCCGGCCTTCGAGAATTTCAGCGCATTGCCTATCACGTTGTTCAGCACCTGCAGCAGCCGGTCGTGATCGCCGAAGATCATGGCGTCGCCCGTCTCGATCTCGACGGTGAAGTCTATCTGCTTCTCGTCCGCCTTCGGCCGCAGGGAGTCCGCCGCTTCACGAAGTATGGCGCCAAGCGGGCGTTGCTGCCGGTCGATCGCGAAGCGGCCGGCCTGCACGCTCGACATGTCGAGCAGATCCTCGATCAGTCTCGTCGCGCGGCGCACGTTGCGCTGAATCGTCGCGATCTGCGCGTTGGCGGCCGCATCGCCCGATACGGCGCGGTTCATCGCGAGCAGCGTCGCGCTCAGGTCGATCGTGCCGAGAGGGTTGCGCAGGTCGTGCGTGACGATGCCGAGCACGCGGTCCCGAAGGTGCACCGCGCGCTGGGTCTCCGCGTGCAGCAGCGCGTTGTCGAGCGCCGCGGACGCGATCGTCGCGAGCTCGCGCAGCAGCTCCACGTCCTGCTCGGCGAAGCGTCGGCCGGAAGCGCTCTGCGCCAGAGTCAACGTGCCCATGGTCCGGCCGCCGATGCGAAGCGGCAGCACGACGGCGGACGTCATGCCGAAGCGCTTCAGCTCCGCGAGGTGCGCCTCGTCGGCCGCGATGCTGCGGAGCAGGCCGTCGTCCACTCGAACCAGCGAAGGTTCGCTGGCGCGCAACGCGTCGCCTAGCGGGCCCGGCATGTCCGTGCCCATCGGATATCGCCGGCGCATGTCGCGAAGCGCCTCCGCCGCTTCGGCGTCCGCGTGACCGATTGCCGCCGGCTCGAGCACGTCGGCGGCCGAAGAGGCCATGTCGATCATGCACCAGTCAGCGATTCTCGGCGCCGCGAGGGCGGCCAGGTTGTCGAGCGCCTCGCGGTAGTCGAGCGTCGACGCGAGCACGGAGCTCGCGTCCGCGAGGAACGCGCGCTGCTCGCGCTGCCGCACGCGGTCCGAGATGTCCTGCGCGGCGGCGATCAGGTAGGAGGGCCGGCCGTCTTCCCGGACCAGCGACAGCGTCTGGTCGACCCACACGACGCTGCCGTCCTTGCGAATGCAGCGCTTCTCGCTCGCATACGCGTCGCCGTCGCCCGCGATCAGCCGCGCGATGCTTGCGGCATCGCTCGCCACGTCGCCGGGATGCGTGACGTCCTCGAAGCGCATTCCCATCAGCTCGTCGCGGGTGTAGCCGAGCAGCGCGCAGTAGCGGTCGTTCATGCGTCGCCATTCGCCGCCGAGCGACACGTGCCCGAGACCCACGGCCGCGCTTTCGAACGTGTCGCGGAAGCGCTTCTCCGAGGCCTCCAGCGCCAACGTCCGCGACTCGAAGCTGTCGCTGAAACGGCGTGCCGTCGCCACCATGCACTGGTCGACGGCGCGAGCGAACCGGCGCATCTGTTCGACGTGTGCCTCGTCGAGCGCGTCGGGCCGCCACAAGCGCAGCACGACGTCGCGAAGCAGCGCGAGCTCCTCGACGACCTCGGTGTTGTCGAAACCTTCGTGCAGCCGCGCGAGCGCGTGCTGGTCGGCGACCGGCGGAGTGCCGCCGGAGCCGGCTGCGGTGGAGCGGTCCAGATAGGCCGCGATCTGGCTCAAAACGTCCGGAAGCGAGTTCCTGAGCTCGGGCCGCGGCAAAGTTGCAGCGCAGGGAAGACCCTGCACGGCGCGTTCCCATTCCGACAACACGTCCTCGCGCTGCTCTTGCAGGAACGTCGCGAGGCCTTCCCCGCGCGTTCCGGGCGCTTGCGATCCGTCATCGGCCAATGGAACGCTCCTTGTTCCTCCCGTCGTCGTGGCTTTCCGGCTGACCATGCAGATTCCATGCCTCACGAGCCAACGGCGAGCGGGCAACTTCCGCTCGCCGGCCGCCCCGGGCCGTGCGCTGCGGCAACCGCGCGCACCGCGCCGACTTCTCGGGGCGCATCGGGGCGCGCAAGCGGATCGACAGCGGGACGCTCAGCGTGCGGTTGATCGCGTCGCACGTCACGGATCAGCTGATCGACCCCAGCACGACGAACCCGACCCCGCGGCAGGACATCGCCGGCACGACCGGCTCGACGCACGGGGCCGGACTTGCAGTGACGGACCGGCTCTTGTCAGCTGCCGCCGGGTTGCGGATAGTTGCAGGATGAATGCCCATAATTCACGTCCCCTGGCTCGTTACC
>JAFGNC010000024.1 GCA_016927175.1 Gammaproteobacteria bacterium
AAGCCTCCACGGATTCGGATTCAGCAGAGTCGCCACGTCGGCTCATAAGTCTTGCCGTGATGTGTTTATGTAACCAGTACTGTAACGATACACAGCCTACATTTCAAGCTATGAAAAGTCCGCGGATGAGCCACAAATGCAGCAAAGGGAAGAAAACGGAGAGGCCCTGTGGCGAGCGGGTGGAGCCCTCGAATCTCCCGTGGAAATGACGTGATTGCCGCGGAGCGTGCAATACTTGAGACGCTGATCTCAGCCAACCCCTGATAACAGCCTTCGAAAAAAGAACGGACGACCGACACGATGACACCGACGCCCCACGCGCCCCGCTCTCCGCGCCGCGCCGCCGCCTTTGCCGCAGCGCTGCTGTCCCTCGCCGCCGCGGCTCCCGCAGCGGCCCAGCTTTCCCCGCCGAACGGCGCCGGCGTTGCGATGGGCCACCTGCACTACGTCGTGCGCGACGTCGAAGCGAACAAGCGCTTCTGGGTCGCGCTCGGCGGCACGCCGATGCAGGTCGGCCCCAACGAGGCCGTGCGATTCCCGGACGTCTACGTATTCCTGCGCGAGGGCGAAACGACCGGCGGCACGGAAGGCTCGGTCGTGAACCACGTCGCTTTCCGCGTGAAGTCGCTCGACGATGTCGAGGCCGCAGGCTTCGACGTGACCCACCTCGAGGACTATCCCGGCGTCGCCTACGTCTACACGCCCGAGGGCGAGCGGATCGAGCTGTTCGACGACCAGCGCGCGACCAACCTCGGATTCACGACCGCGGACGGGCGCACGGACCCGGTTGCCGAGCGGCACAACCGCAGCATCGAGGTGCCGATCATCGCGCATCACATTCATCTGTACGTGCCGGAAGGTGAGGTCGCCGCGGCGCAGCAGTGGTACGCGGAGCACTTCGGCGGCACACGCGGCAAGCGCTGGCGCTACGACGCGACGGATCTGCCCGGCATCAATCTGAACTTCTCCGAGGCCGAGGCGGAGACCGCACCGACTCGGGGGCGCATGCTCGATCACATCGGCTTCGAGGTCGAGAATCTCGAAGCGTTCTGCCGGCAGCTCGAGGCCGCCGGCATCGAGCTCGACCGGCCTTACGAGAAGCTGCCGTCTGGCGTCGGCCTCGCGTTCCTGACCGACCCGTGGGGCACGTATATCGAGCTGACGGAAGGGCTGCGGGAGTTCTGACGAATCCGCGCGGCGGGCGCGGAGGTTCCGCGGGATGCACCGGCCAACCACGGCGCCGGCAGGTTCCCGGCGACAGCAGGCTGACCCGGGCGACGGCAGGGTCGCCCGGCGCTACGGCAGGATCGGGCGCGGCCTGCGTCGCCGCTACCGCGGCACGACCACGATCTCGTAAAGCTTCGGCCAGTTTTTTCCGGTGATGAACACCCTGCCCGACGCGGCGTCGTAGGCGATGCCGTTCAGCACGTGGTCACGGCGCCGCGACGCGCTCGGGTACACGGCGGTCGCGTCGATCCAGCCGACGACTTCTCCGCTGTCCGGCGAGATTCGGGCGATCCGATCGTCGTACCAGACGTTGGCCCAGATCTCGCCGTCGATGTACTCGAGCTCGTTGAGCCGGACGACGGGCCGCCCCTCGTCGCGCACGCGAATGGTCCTGACGACGTCGAACGAGTCGGGATCCAGAAAGCGCAGCGACTCCGAGCCGTCGCTCATGATCAGATGCTCGCCGTCGTGCGTGAGGCCCCAGCCTTCGCCGCTGTAGCTGAAACTGCCGACCTGCTCGAAGGAGTCCACTTCATAGACGAAGCCCGTCTGCTTCTGCCACGTCAGCTGATACAGCCGGTCGCCCAGGACCGCGATGCCTTCGCCGAAATAGCGTCCCGGCAGCGTCACCTGCCGCTCGACCTCGCCTGTCGCAACGTCCACCTCGCGCAACGACGAGGAGCCGTAAAGGCCGGTGCCTTCATAAAGCGCGCCGTCGTGAAAGACGAGCCCCTGAGTGAACGCGGCCGGATCGTGCGGGAAGGAGGCGACGATCTCGACATCCCACAGCTTCGGCACGCGCGGCCCGCCGAATTGCGGCCATGCCGCGATCGCGGCGGCGCAGGCGACGAGCGCCGCCGCGATCGCCCATCGGTATCTGATCGTCATCGTGCTTCCCGTTTCGTGCTGTTCTGATCCCGCGCGTTCACCGCAGCTCCGCTTACCGCCTGCGCACCCGCAGCATCTCGTTGGCGCCTTTCTGGAACTCGTACTCGACCGGCACCCGCTCCACGTCGTACCCGCTGTCGCGCAGCAGCGCCGTGACGCGCTCCAGATGCCGCGACGGCACTGCCGCGAGCTCGAGCAGCGGAAACACGCGCACCTCGGCCGCCACGCGGGCGAGCTCGGCGAGCGCGGCGACATGATAATCCGCATCGTGCTGCTCGCTGTACAGGAACAGCAGGTGCGAGCACAGCGCCAGGTCGAAAGAATCGTCGCGGAACGGCAGCTCCGGCAGCGCCGCGTCGACGTAGCGCCCGGCCTCGCGTCCGGACGGATAGTCGCCGAGGAACTCGTTCATCGCTTCGAGCCGCGCCTCGACGAGCTCTTCGACGGATTCGAAGTGGGTCCAGACGAAGTCGGAAGCGTTCCGCCGCAACTGCTCCGCTACGACCGGCGCCGTCTCCCCGATGCGGCCGGCGATCTGCCCGGCCGTAAAGCGGTACAGCGGATCGGCCGACACGGCGCGGCAGCCGTGCCGCGACGCGACTGCGTTGAATGACGCCGGTCCGTCGCCGGCCCCGAGGATGCGCCGGCCGAGATCCGCCTCCGTCAGCGCGAACATGCGCAGGTACTCGCCGAAGGAGCGCCCCCACGGCACGACGTCCTGCAGCTCGAAGCTCACGGGCAGAGGGGCGTCAGCTCGCGCGGGCGTGCACTGCTCGAGCATCTCGCGACACGGCGCGCACGGAGCGTCAGGGGACGGACCCGACGAGCCGCGACTTGCGCCGCTCGAGCCAGTCCGTGCGCTTGACCCATTCCCAGCGATACTCGGCGGCTTCGCGCTCGACGGCCGCGTAGTCCTCGACGTAACGGGACGCGAACTCCTCGACGCCCCACTCCTCGTACTGCATCACGTGCTTCAGCTCGTGCACCCAGAGGCTCGGATCCGTCAGCGCGACCGAGCGGCTTTCGAACACGACGACGTAGTCGAGGGTGATGGCCGGCGCATAGCCGAGCCGGAACGCGCTCGCCTGCAGCGACAGCGCGCCGCCGCAGCCGGCGCACCAGCGCACGCGGTCGAGCACCGCGTCCGGCACGTAGCCTTCGATCTCGGCGCGGATCCCGTCCGGCACCGCCTCGACGCCGCGCGCCAGCGCCTCGTCGCGCGAATCGACGATCAGCCCGGCGACGATCGGGGCGGCGGCCTTGCGCAGCGCGGGATCGAGGCTCTCGAGCTGCCGCTCGATGCCCGCGACGCCGTCCGCCGCCTGCGCCGTCAGCACCGCGACCAGCATGTCGAGCATCGAGTCCTCGGCGTGGAGCGCCGGCGCGGCAAGCGCGAGCGCGGCAGCGGCGGCGGGCGCGGCAATGGAACGGACGATCATCGCGTCAGGATATGCCGGGCGGCTCCCGGCGTCTAATGGGTCCGCTGATCCACCGCCTGCGGGTCTAGTGATCCACCGCCTGCTCGATCCTGACCGCCGGGCCGAAGCCCTCCGGCTCGCGCACGCTCTCGACCATCGCCTGCGACGCCGCGCTCGGCGGCGCGAACAGCGGCGTCAGCGCCAGCGTGACGCCGAAGTTCAGCAGCATGCCGACGACGCCGATGCCCTGCGGATTGATGCCGCGCTCGAGGATGCCGAAAGTCCACGGCTCCATGCCGCCGTAGACCGACGCGACGATGTAGAACGCCGTGAAGCCGATGCCGACCAGCATGCCGGCGACGGCCGGCACCGTGCCGACCCGCTTCGAGAAGATGCCGAGCACGAGCACCGGAAACAGGCTCGCCGCGGCGAGCCCGAAAGCGAACGCGACGACCTGGCTGACGAAGCCCGGCGGATAGATGCCGAAGATCCCGGCGACGACGACCGCGACGCCGATCACGGCGCGCCCGACGAGCAGCCTCTGCTTGTCCGTCGCCTCCGGTTTCAGCACGCGGTAATAGAGGTCGTGCGCGACGCCGGACGAGATCACGAGCAGCAGCCCGCTCGCGGTAGACAGCGCCGCCGCGAGCCCGCCGGCCGCGATCAGCGCGATGATCCACGACGCGAGCTCCGCCATCTCCGGCGTCGCGAGCACGATGATGTCCTGGTCGGGCCCCGAAAGGCCCATCGCGCGCAGCGTCTCGCGGCCGTCCTCGCCGCGCGCGCCGCCTGACGCGAGCCATTGCTCGTGGCTCCTCTGGATCGCGCCGAGCTCCGCCGGGCTCAGCGAGCCGTTGCGGAAGATCTCGTTGTCGTCGCCGTTCGAATAGCGCACCTGCCCGTCGCCGTCGTCGACCCACAGCACGAGGCCGGTCTGCTCCCAGTTCTCGAACCACTGCGGCAGAGATTCCTCGGTCGCGCCGTTCAGGCTGTCGATCATGAAGTAGCGCGCGAACGCGGCGGTCGCCGGAGCGTTCAGGTACAGGATCGAGATGAAGAACAGCGCCCAGAAGCCGCTCCAGCGCGCCGCGCGCACGCTCGGCACCGTATAGAAGCGCACGATCACGTGCGGCAGGCCGGCCGTGCCCGCCATCAGCGCCAGCGTGACGAGCAGCACGTTGACCTTGTCCCAGCTGCCCGTGAACGTCGCGGTGTACTCGGCGAAACCGAGATCCGTGTGGATCTGGTTCAGCCGCTCGAGCAGATACGCGGCCTGGCCGCCGCCCGCGTGCTCGCCCGTCAGCTCGCTGCCCATCGCGAGCGACGGCAGCGGCACGCCGGTCAGCTTGATCGCTATCGCGACGGCCGCGACCAGGAACGCCGTGATCAGCACCCAGTACTGCGCCACCTGCGTCCACGTGATGCTCTTCATGCCGCCGAGCGTCGCGTAGACGAACACGATCGCCATGCCGATCACGACTCCGACGTTGATGTCGACGCCGATGAAACGGCTGAAGACCACGCCGACGCCGCGCATCTGCCCGGCGACGTAGACAAAGCTGATGAAGAGCGCGCAGACGACGGCCACGACGCGGGCGGCGCGCGAGTCGAACCGGTCGCCGACGAAGTCGGGCACCGTGAAGTGGCCGAACTTGCGCAGGTACGGCGCGAGCAGCAACGCGAGCAGCACGAAGCCGCCGGTCCAGCCCATCAGATACACGCCGCCGGCGTAGCCCATGAAAGAGATCAGGCCCGCCATCGAGATGAACGACGACGCGCTCATCCAGTCCGCGGCCGTCGCCATGCCGTTGGCCGGCGCCGGCACGCCGCGGCCCGCGACGTAGAAGCCGCGCGTGTCGCGCACGCGCGCGATCCACGCGATACCGAGGTACAGCGCGAAGCTCGCGCCGACGAACAGCAGCGTCCAGCCCTGGGTCGTCATGCGCCGCGGCCCGCCTCGATTCTCTCGAGCTCCTCGT
The DNA here is from genome assembly GCA_016927175.1 of Gammaproteobacteria bacterium. Taxonomy (GTDB): domain Bacteria; phylum Pseudomonadota; class Gammaproteobacteria; order Steroidobacterales; family Rariloculaceae; genus ZC4RG20. Next base: position 5,513 of record JAFGNC010000024.1, read on the forward strand.
GATGCCGGCGGTCGAGCCGGTTCATCGCGATGCAGTACAGCAGGATGCAGACGACGAACACCGCGATGCTGCCCTGATGCGCGAACCAGAAACCGAGCGGGAAGCCCGTGAACGGCAGCCGGAACTGGTTCAGCCAGTCGACCAGCAGGATGCCGCAGCCGAAGGACGCGAGCGCCCACAGCGCGAGCAACCCCGCCATGATCTTCAGGTTGCTGCGCCAGTAGCGCTCGAGCGCGCGGTGCAGCCTCGGGTCCACGGGATCCGTCGAAGCTGTGTCGTCGTTCATGGCAGCAGGTTCATCGCGGGCAGTCGGATCGCAGCCAAAGTCATTGCAGCAGGACCAGGCTCAGGCCGGGGAAAGCCATCAGCAGGATCGTGACGGCCAGCATGATCAGCACGAACGGGAACGAGCCCGCGAAGATCGCGCCGAGGCTGATGCGGTCGTCGTCGAGACTCGACTTGATCACGTAGACCGACAGCCCGAGCGGCGGCGTCAGCAGGCCGATCTCGATGCCGATGACGGTGATGATGCCGAACCAGATCAGGTTGCCGCCGAGCTCCCCGACGACCGGCAGCGCGAGCGGCAGCATGATCAGCAGGATCGAAGTCGAGTCGAGCACCATGCCGAGCACGACGAGCAGCAGCAGGTAAGCCGCCAGAAACCCGAACATGCCGAGCCCGGTGCCGCCGAGGAAGGCCGCGACGTCCTGCGGCAGCTCCGTCAGCGTCAGCATCTTGCTGAACGTGCTGGCCGCGATGATCAGGAACAGGATGATGACCGAGACCTGGCCGGTCTCGCGGATCACTTCCCACAGCTTCGGGAAGTCGAGCCGGCGCTTGACCAGCGCAATGACCATCGCGGCGAATGCTCCCGCGGCGCCCGCCTCCGTCGGCGTGAACACGCCGCCGTAGATGCCGCCGAGCACGAGCACGATCAGCAGCACGACCGGCGCGATGCCGACGAGCGGGTTGAAGCCGTCCGCGGCGTCCTCTTCGGCGCCGCCGCCGCGCTTGACGTCGCCGACGAAGCCCGGCGCGAGCCACGCCATCAGCACGACGCCGATCGCGAACGCCGCCGCCAGCAGGATGCCCGGGATCACGGCGGCCAGGAACAGCCCGCCGATCGAGACCTCGGCGATGACGCCGTAGATGATCAGCAGCAGGCTCGGCGGGATCAGCATGCCGAGCACCGAGGAGCCCGCGGTCAGCCCGACCGCGAACTTCGCCGTGTAGCCCTGCCGCACCATCTCCGGCACCGCGATCTTCGTGAAGATCGCGGCCGACGCGATGGAGATGCCGGTGATCGCCGCGAACACGGCGTTGGCCGCGACGGTCGCGACGCCGAGGCCCCCGTACATCCAGCCGAACATCCGCTGCGCGGCGCGAAACGCGTCGCGGCCGATGTCCGACACGTTGACGAACAGCCCCATCAGCACGAACAGCGGCACGGTCGCGAAAACGTACTCCGACACCGTGCCTTCCGCCGACAGCGCCAGCGTCCGCGTCGCGACGCCGAAGTCGCGCAGCAGCACGAGCCCCAAGAAGCCGGTCAGCATCAGCGCGATAGCGATCGGCATGCCGAGCGCGATCAGCGCGAGCACGGCCGCGATCATCAGCGTGCCGATCGTCCGCGGCTCCGCGCCGCCGAGCCAGACGGCCGCGACGAAGGCGGCCAGCGCGAGCGGCACGATCAGCGTCGCCCACGCGACAGGCCGCGCGCCCTCTGCCCCCGACGAGCGCCCGAGCGCCGGCGCTGCGGCGGCGAGCTGGCGCAGGAACTCGATCGCGACGATGACGGCGCCGAAAACCAGGATGCCCTTGATCGGCCAGACCGTGATCGTGAAGATGCCCTCGACGCCCGCGAACTCCTCCGTGCGGAACGAGCGGACGAAGTCGGGCCATGCGCCGACGGCCGTCAGCACGAACAACAGGCAGCCGGCCGCGGCCAGCGCCGAGTGCCAGCGCGCGGCGCTCGCGGGCGCCTCGCTCTCCAGCTTGCCGATCAGCACGTCCGCCCGCGTGATCCGCCGCTGCCGGACCGCGTACGCGAGCTGCAGGAACACGCTCGCGACGAGCGACAGGGACACGATCTCCGTGACGCCGCGGATCGGCGAATCGAACACGGTGCGGCCGACGATGTCGGCGCAGATCAGGAACGTCAGCGCGAAGAACCACAGCACGCCCGCGCCGTTCATGAACAGGATCAGCCGCTCGAACGCGTGCGAGGCGGCGCCGGACGCGGTGCCCGACGTATTGGTGTCGTCCTGCTGCATTACCTGCACGGCTCCGCCCTTTCGTTGATTCTTCTGTTTTCGCCGCAGGGATCGGAAACTACGGGTACGGTTCCTCGTCCCAGTTCCGGAGCGGCTCGCCGCCGCGCGCCCTGACGGCATCCATGTACGCCTGCAGGACCTTCTTCGCGGGATAGCCGCGCCGCTCGCTCGCCTCGGCCCAGCGGCCGGCGATGTTGGGCATGCCGTCGAGCCACTTCCGCTTCTCTTCCATCGGCAGCTCGTAGACGACCGCGCCCTCTTCCTGCATCGACTTCAGGCCGTTCTCGTACCGCACGCCGAGCTCGGCCGCGACGCCTTCGCTGTAGGCCGTGCCGAGCTCGGTAAAGACTTCCTGGACCTCGGCCGGCAGCCTCTCCCATGTGTCGAGGTTGATCGCCATGCCGCCCGTCAGCTGCGCGCCGATGCCGACCAGCGTGATGTACGGCGCGACCTCATGGATCCGGTAGGGCGGCGCACCGGTCAGGATCGTCAGCACGCCGTCGGCGACGCCGGTCTGGATCTGCGTGTAGTACGTCGTGAGCCCGCCGTCGACCGGCACGGCCCCCGTGCCTTCGAGCCATGCGGCGGACGGCCCCGGCGCCAGGATCTTGCGCCCGCGCAGATCCTCGACGGTGCGCACGGGGAAGTTCGTCATCAGGTGGTAGGTGTCGAGCACGCTGCCGCCGAGAAAGCGCTGGTTCTGCGCCGTCCACGCCTCGCGGAGCTCGGGCATCGTCTCGTGCAGCTCGTTGAAGATCTCGAAGATCATCTGATAGTCGTCCGTGACGAATGGCGTGTAGTACGTCACGTTCTGCAGCGGCATCTTCGACAGCTCCCACAGCGTGCCGACCCAGCCGAGATCCGTCAGGCCGATCTCGACCGCCTCGAGCGTGTGGGAGTACTTGTACAGCGATCCGCCGTAGGACTCCGTCCAGCGGATCCGGTACTCGCTGCCGATCGCCTCGAGGCGCGCGTTCGACTGCGGCACGAACACCGTGTGCATGACGCCGACCCACGGCAGGCCGGTCGTATGGCTCGATGCGATCGTCAGCGGCAGCGGCTCGGCGGCGTCGGCCGCGAGGCCCGGCCAGGCGGCCGCCAGCGCCGCGGCGCCCGCCGCGGCAGCGACGACGCGCCGCGCCGACCGCTCGATCGCGCGAACGGCCGTCGTCGCTCGATGTGTTTTCAGCGGGTTTCCCAATGCTCCCCCAAGAAACCGCTCCGGCGCGCGCGTGCGCGCAGCCCGTTGATTTTGCGCCAGGCGGACAGTAGCACGGCTTCGCGGCGATGCAAAAGCCGCCGGCGTGCGGGCTCTTCTGCGCAGTCCCGATCGGTCTGCTCTCGGTTGACCAACCCGAGCCGATCGCTCAAGGTTAGACGCATGGGCATGCTCGTAGACGGTAAATGGCACGACGTCTGGTACGACACCAAGGCGTCGAAGGGGCGGTTCGTCCGCAGCGAATCGCAGTTTCGCAACTGGCTGACGCAGGACGGCTCGCCGGGACCGAGCGGCAAGGGCGGCTTCAAGGCCGAGCCGGGCCGCTACCACCTGTACGTATCGTGGGCGTGCCCATGGGCGCACCGCGCGTTGATCATGCGCAGGCTGAAGGGGCTCGACTCGATGATCGGCGTGTCGGCCGTGAACGCCTACATGGGCTCTGAAGGCTGGACCTTCGAGCCGGGTCCGGACGTGATCCCGGACGACGTCAACGGGGTCAGGCGCATCTATGAGCTCTATCTGCTCGCGGACCCGAGCTACAGCGGCCGCGCGACCGTGCCGGTGCTGTGGGACAAGGAGCAGAAGACCATCGTGTCGAACGAGTCGGCCGAGATCATGCGGATGCTGAACACGGCGTTCGACGACGCCGGCGCCAACGACCTCGACTTCTACCCCGAGGACCTGCGGGCAGAGATCGACGAGCTGAACGACTTCATCTATCCGAACGTCAACAACGGCGTCTACCGCGCCGGCTTCG
>JAFGNC010000156.1 GCA_016927175.1 Gammaproteobacteria bacterium
GACGCGGCGCAGCCGTCGCCGCGCATCCCCGGACACTCGATCGAGCGCGTCGTCGTCCTGCAGGAGCTCGGCGATGGACCGGTCGGGTGCCGCGCCGCACAGGGCCTCGAGGTCCTGCCAGCGGAGACCGCACCACGGGGCACGGAGCACGGCGAGCCATGCGACACGGTCGCCGGCGTGCGTCAGCGCGCGCGTCAGGCCGATCAGATCCTGCACGACCTGACGCTCGTTCAGCGGGTCGATCTCGACCGCGCGCACCGGCACGCCCTCGACATGGAGCCGCTCCTGCAGACCGTTCAGATGCGTGCGGCTCCGGACCAGCACGGCGATCGACTGCCCGGGATCGCGCCTCCGCTCGGCGACGACCGTCTCGACGGTCCGCGCCAGCTCGTCCTCGACATCAACCGAGCGCAGCGCGTGGACGCTGACCGAGGACTGAGGGTCGGCGCCGCGCGTCGCGACGCAGGGGCTGAAGCGGGCGGCACCGGCAGCCATGTCGTCCGCCGGCGGAAACGCCCGTTCGAACGTCGTATTGACCCAGCCGACGACTTCCGGTGTGCTGCGGAAGTTGCTCTGCAGCGTCAGCGACCGGCAGCGCACGGCGCCGATGCCGTGCCGACGGACGCGCAGAAACAGCGACATGTCCGCGTCCCGGAACCGATAGATCGACTGCATCGGGTCGCCGACCAGAAACAACGTCCGCCCGTCACCCGGCTCCCAGCCCGCCGTCAGCGTCTCGAGCAACCGGAACTGCGAGTGCGACGTGTCCTGAAACTCGTCGACGAGCAGGTGCTGGATTCGCCTGTCGAGCGCGAGCAGCAGCTCCGACGGCGCATCGGTGCGGCCGAGCGCGCTTTCGGCGGCCAGCGCGAGCTCGACGAAGTCGACGGCCTGCGTCTCGGCAAACAACACCCGCAGCTCGGCGGCCAGGTGCAGCAGCACCGTGCGCAACGCCGCCATCGTGCGCCACTCCGCGTCCGAGTAGCGCGGCTCGGGCAACGCGCGGACCGCGTTCAGCGCATCCTTCAGCGCATCGTCGCCGCTGACGGCGTCGAGGACGTCCTGCAGCTGTGCACGCTGGGCCTGATGGGCCGGGCCGAAGCCGATGCTGCGGTCGAGCCTGCGCCGCCACCCGCCCTGCCTGGTCAGCAGCAGGTCTGCGACGGCGCACCACTCGGCCAGGCTCTGCGGCGGCATGGCGCGATCGCCGCCGTCGTGCCGCCCGAACGAAGCCCAGCCGTTGCGATCGGCGTGCCGCGCGGCGTGCGCCAGCAGCGGACCGAGCGCGCGAGCGACGTCGTGCGGCAGTGCTGCGGCCGCCGCGCCGAGCTCGTCCGCGACGCAGCGCTCGAGCGCCCGCTCGAGATCCGCCCGCAGCTCCGCCTCGGCGGCAGGCGCGAGATGCCGCAGCCACTGCTCCCTCTTCGGCAGCAGCTCGGCCAGCAGCGCCTCGAGCCGCGGCACGGCGTTGTCGAGACGGCCGAGCAGCAGGCGCAACGCCGCCGCGAGCTCGCCGCCCCGGGTCAGCTCGGCGACCGTGCGCCGCGCCGCGGTCAGGTACTGCTCGGCGGCATCCTCGACGATTCTCGCGCCCGCTACGCCGCCCGACAGCGCCGGCAGCTGGCGCGCGAGCCGGGCATTCAGCGCGTCCAGCGTCTCGATGCCCAGCCGGCGCGGGAAGCTCGTCAGCGACCAGCCGAGCCGCTCCCCGCGGCGCAGCGCCGCGCGCGCCAGCTCCAGCGTCTCGGCTCGATGAGGCTCCGTTGCGGAGGCGGCCTGCTCCGCCGCGCGCAGGGCCCGCACGATCCGATGGCGCATCTCGGCGGCCGCCTTGCGCGTGAACGTGATCGCGATGATCTGCTCCGGCTCGTCCACGCTCGCGAGCAGTACCAGATATCGCTGGATCAGCAGCTCCGTCTTGCCGGAGCCGGCGGGCGCCTGGACGATGAAAGACTCGCTCGGGTCGAGGGCGCGCCGCCGCGCTTCACGATCGCTCACGGCCGCTCCCGGGCCTCACGCGCACGGTGCAGCGCAAGCTGCTCGTACAGGCGCGTCAGCGGCGCATAGACTCCTCCGATCGGCTCGGGATCGCCGGCAAAAAAACGTGTATCGCCACCGCAATATTCGTCGACCAGAGCGCCGACGGTGTGCCGCCACGTCTCGAGCAGCTGCTCGATCGACTCGCCGTTGCCGCGGGACTGGCCCGGAAAGGCTCCTTTCGGCCAGATTCCGGCATAGCGGACGTCGCCGGCCCGCAGACTCGCAACGACCAATGCCGCCGAATTCGGCAGCACCAGCGCGTAAGTCGGCAGCTGCACGTCCCTCGGCCTCGGCGAAAGCCAGCTCGATGCGGGAATGCCCCGGCCGGTCTTGTAGTCGATGACGGCGATCCCATCGTCCTCGAGCGCATCGATACGGTCGATGCGAAGCCTCAGGACACGGCCGCGAACCTCGAGCGACCGCTTCTGCTCGAGCTCCTCGACTCGGTAGTCGCTGCGCTCGAGCTCTTTGTCGGCCAGCCGCTCGATCATCATAGCGAGCCGATCGCGCTCCAGCTCGAACAGCGCCGTCAGCGGCCCGCGCGCCGCGCCGAACAGCCCCGCCAGCGCCTCCTGCGCGCAGCGGGCCGCCCGCAGGCGGCGCTCCCCGGCACTCGCCGCGGCAAGCCTTCGGCGCGAATCGTAGACACGAAAGAAGCGCTCGAGCGCGGCATGCGTCGCGATGCCGCGCACTCGCGCCGGCACGCCCCGCGCGAACGGCTCGAGCGGCTTCGCGGCGAGACGGAACTCGCAGAACGCGCGTAACGGCGACAGGGACTGAGCGTTCAGCGCGGCGGTGCCGCCGCGGATCTCGGCAGACTCGAGCGGCGGCGCGGCGTCCGAGACACACTCGAGCTCCGCGGCTCCCGGCAACGTCGCGCGTTCGGATCTGCGCTTGCGCGGCGGCGCATCGGCCGCGGCGAAACCGTCGATCAACGGGCTCGGCTCGTGCTCCTGCTCACCGTCCCGCGCCGGCCAGCTGAAGACGCACTCCGGCACACGCCTGACGGCTTCGGCGACGAGCTCCCGCGAGCGCCGCAGCGCATCCTGCGGCGACGACCACGGCATGCCCGCGTCCACCTGCACGTGCCGGGGCAGCAGCGGATTGAGCCGCGCCGGAGCGGGCAGCTCCGAATCGGTCGCGCCGGCTATCCAGGCGCCGGCGTAGCCCGGGCCGATCGCTGCGATGCTCCGCAGCACGTGCACGCCCCGCAGCGGCACGGGATTTGCGGGACGGGTCCGGCGCAGGCTCGCGTCGAGCTCCGCCAAAGCCCGCGCCTCGGGCACGGCGCCGACGATCGGCGTCAGCATCGCAAAATCGCGCAGCGCAGCTTCCCAATGGCGCTGGTCGGCAGCACCCGCGTCCGCCGCGCCGGCGGCGCGCCAGCCTCGCCAGCCGAGACATTGCAGCAGGCGCGACCACAGCTGTACCCAGCCCGCCGGCGTGCGTCCCGCGGGGCCTGCGTCGATCTCCAGCAGCGCGGCATCGAGCCGTGCGGCAGCCTCCGGCGCCTCCGAACGCACCCTGTTTCGCAGGCCGCTGCGCCGGTACGCGTCGACGAAAGGGATCTGCGCCGCGACGTCGGATCGCACGGCGGCATCAACGCGAGCGAGCGCAGCCAGCGTGCTCCAACCGTCGCCGTGGAA
>JAFGNC010000157.1 GCA_016927175.1 Gammaproteobacteria bacterium
GACGATCAGCAGCTTCTCCTCGACCGGGCGGCCCTGCTCGTCGAGCGTCTCGGCGACTTCCGGATCGGTCACCAGGAAGTCGTAGACGTCGTAGGACATCTCCAGATCGTAGATGTCCGCGAGCAGCGTCTGCAGACGATCCAGCACGGGAGCTCCGATCAGTGCCGCGTCGTGCCGTCGAGCGCCTGGTTCGGCTCGATGCCGAGCCGCCGCAGCATTCTCGCGGCCCTCCGGCTGCCCGTCTTCAGCCACACCTCGTAGAGCCGCAGCACGTCGACGACGTCGTTGCCGCGGGCCTCGTCCCTGACCTCCGTCAGGACGTCGACGAAGTCCTGGAACTTCGCACCCAGCTCGGCAAATACGGCCGTATACGCCTGGCCTCGCACACTGCCGCGAATGGACACCGACAGAGAGCTGTAGGCGGAGCCGCCCATCGTGACGTAGTAGTCGATGTCAACCTGCTTCTCGGCCAGGCTCTCGCCGAAGAAGCCGGCGACGAAGAGCGAGATGTCCCCGACGCGCTGCAATACGAAGTTGCGCTCCTCGGGGCTCGACGCGTCGACCGCGTCGGCGAGCATCAATGCAAGTGGCCTTAGAGGCTGGCCTTCGCCTTCATAGAAGGCTTCGGATCTGGCAAAAAGCGTCAACAGGTTGACGACGTAATAAGCGGTGTGATCGTCGGCGTCGAGACCCTGTTTGTCCATCGCGCTCGACACCGATTCCCGAAAGAACTCTTGCAGGCTCTTCACCGTCCTGACTCGCATGCCACCTTCTTGCATTGAACTCCTCGCCTACACTGGCCCGTATCCTCACCTACCGGAACGCATACAATTGCGCCCCGAGTATAGAAAGCCCTGCGCGCACGGGTTCGTGAAAAGGGTCACGCTTCGCCGGGCGGATCCCCCTGCCGGGACTCACCCGCAAGCGCCGAGCACTTCGTATCTGCACGATCGATGCCATTGTTCTTCATTGTATCCTTTAGACGTTCAGGTACAGAGTATTAGAATGCACTCCGACTCGAGACGTTCCGCAGCGCATCGCGCAGGGGGGCTTACGGACGCACTCATCGGTCAGCGGCTTTGACGGTCGATATCGCGCTCGTACTGGGCATCCTCGTCCTGTCGATCGTGCTGTTCATCAGCGCGAAGATACGCATGGACGTCATCGCCCTGATGGTGCTCGGCAGCCTCGTCGTCACGGGTCTCGTGACGCCTCCTCAGGCCGTGGCCGGCTTCTCGAACGGCGCAGTCATCGCGGTCTGGGCGATGTTCATACTGAGCAACGCGCTGACGCGGGCCGGCATCGCGAACATCATCGGTCACAGCGTGCTGCGGCTGGCCGGCCGGCAGGAGGGACGCATGGTCGTCGTGATCATGATCACGGCCGGCATCATGTCCTTCTTCATGAACAACATCGGCGTCGCGGCGCTGATGCTTCCGGTGGTCGTCGACGTCGCCCGCAGAACCCGCGTGCCTGTGTCGCGCCTGCTGATCCCGCTGACTTACGGCACGCTGCTGGGCGGTCTGACGACGCTGGTCGGCACGCCGCCGAACCTGCTGATCAGCAACGCGCTTGCAACCGCCGGCTTCACGCCTTTCGGCATCTTCGACTTCACCCCGCTCGGCGCGATGCTGCTGCTGATCGGCACCGTCTTCGTCGCGCTGCTCGGCCGACACGTGCTGCCGCGCAAGAAGCCCGAGGAGCAGACGCAGCGCCGCAGCCAGAGAAATTTGCGGATGCAGTACGGGCTGCAGGCCCGCAATTTCGAGATGCGCGTCGCGCACGACTCGATCCTGGTCGGCAAGAGCCTCGCGCAGAGCCGGATAGGTTCCGCGGCGGGGCTGATCGTGATGGCGCTCGAGCGCCGGGGCAGAACCGAGCTGATGCCGTCGAAGCAGACCGTGCTGCAGGGCGGCGACCGGCTGTTCGTGCAGGGGCGGCTCGACCGGTTCCACGAGTTCCAGCGCTGGAGCGAGCTCGTCATCGAGCGCGAGGCGCCCGTATTGCAGGGGCTGATGGCGGGGCAGGTCGCGTTCGTCGAGGTCACCGTCGCCGAAGGCTCGACGCTCGAGGGCTCGCTGCTGCACCACTCGGATTTTCGTAAACGATACGGCGCCAACGTCCTCGCGATCCGGCGCGGCGACCTCGTGCGGCGCGTGAACCTCGCGTACGTGCCGCTGAAGGCGGGGGACGTGCTGCTGCTGCAGGCGAGCTCCGAAACCGCGGCCGAGCTCGAGCGCTCGACCGAGTTCGGCAGCCCGCGCAGGGTGGGCGAGCGCGAGCTCAGCGAGATCTACCGCCTGCAGGAGCGCATCTTCGTGGTCCGGGTGCCGCGCGAGTCGCAGCTCGCGGGCGGCACGTTGTCGCGCAGCCGCTTCGCGGACGCGTTCGACTTCAGGCTGCTCGCACTGTTTCGCGAAGGCGAGCTGACGATCATGCCGGAGGCCGACCAGTCCCTGCAGGGCGGCGACCTGCTGCTGATCCAGGGGCGCGAGGAGGACCTCGACGTGCTGCGCGGCCTGCAGGAGCTCGAGGTCGAGCGGGACAGCCAGACCAACGTCAACGCGCTCGAGAGCGAGCGGCTCGGCATGGTGGAGGCGACACTCGACCCGCGCTCGCGTCTGGTCGGGCAGCCGGTTACCGAGCTGAGCTTCCGCGAGAAGTACGGCCTCGAGCTGGCCGCCGTCTGGCGCAAGGGCGAAGCGATCCGTACGAATCTCGATCAGCTCGTGCTACAGCTCGGCGACGCTCTCCTGCTGCTCGGCCCGCGCGAAAAGCTCCAGCTGCTCGAGCGCGACCAGGACTTCCTGCTGCTGACGCCGCTCGGCCAGCGGACGATCGACACGAGCAAGGCGCCGGTCGCCGGGGCCATCATGGCCGGCGTCGTCGTCGCGACGCTGCTCGGATGGCTGCCGATCTACATGTCCGCCCTGATCGGCGCGACGCTGATGGTGCTGACCCGCTGCCTGACGATGGAAGAGGCCTACCGCGCCATCGAGTGGCGGGCGATCTTTCTGATCGCGGGCATGCTGCCGCTCGGGACGGCCATGGAAGACAGCGGCGCCGCGCGGTACCTCGCCGAGCAGACGATGAACCTGCTCGGGCCCTTTGGGCCGTGGTGGGTCATCGGCGGGCTGTACATCGTCACGACGCTGGCGAATTTCGTGATACCCGCGGCGGCGCTCGTCGTGCTGATGTCGCCGATTGTGCTGACGGCCAGCGTCGATCTCGGCTTCGAGCCGCAGACTGCGATGATGGCCGTCGCGATGGCGGCATCGGCCAGTTTCAGCAGCCCGATCTCGCATCCCGCGCACGTGCTGGTCATGGGCCCCGGCGGTTACCGCTTCGCCGACTACCTGAAGGTGGGCTTGCCGCTGTCGGCGCTCATCTTCGTCTCGGTCATGCTGCTGCTGCCGGTGTTCTGGCCGCTGACGCCGCTGAAGTGATCCGCGCGCGCTGCGCGCTCGTCCAGCCGCGCCACGAGCGCCGCGATCATCCGGCCGCAATGCGCGCGGATGCGCCCGTTCCAGTGACGGCGGCGCAAAGCGGCCGCCCCGTTCAGGTCGAAGCTCGCGTCGAGCCGCAGGAACGAGCCGGTCTCGAGCGGCTCGAGCCGCCAGCGCAACCTGAGCCTGACGCAGCACGGCGGGTCCAGCAGCGTCTCGTGCAGCGTGATCGACACGGGCCGTATGCATTCGAGCACGCGGCCCCGGCGCAGCACGGACCCGCGCTGCTGTTCGTAGCGGCAGCCCGCCCGTGGGATCGCATCGGCGGGGTCGAGCGAGAACTGCCGCATCCAGCGGCCCCTGGCGACGACGCCGGCCAGCGCGACGAACGTTTCGGCCATCGGCTGGTCGAGCTTCGCCTCGTGGCGTTGCCTCGGCATCGGGCCCTCCGTTTCCCGGTCCGCTACAAGCGCCAATTTAGCCGCGCGCGGGTCGGCTGCGGACCGTCGATTCCGGTCCGAATGCCGGGAAACTCCGGGACGCGCGGCCGCGGCCGGCGCTCGAGCGGGTCGGCGCAGGTTTCGAGGCGAACGGGCCGGTGCGTCAGGGGATCAGCACGCTCGAGCCGGTGGTATGCCGGGACTCGAGGTCGCGATGGGCGTCGGCGACGCTCGCGAGCGGATAGCGCTGCCCGATCTCGACCCGTACCGCGCCGCGCGAGATGACGTCGAACAAAGCGCGGCTCCCGGCGTCGAGCTGGTCGCGCTCGCGAATGAAGTCGAACAGCGTCGGGCGCGTCACGTACAGCGAGCCGCGCTTCTGCAGCTCGGCCGGTGAGAACGGCTCGACGGGCCCGGAGGCGTTGCCGAAGGTGACCATGACGCCGTGCGGCCGCAGGCAATCGAGCGACTGGAAGAACGTCTGCCTGCCGACGGAATCGTAGACCACCGGCACGCCGGCGCCGTCGGTCAGGTCGCGGACCTGCGCGACGACGTCGTCGTCCGCGAGCAGCACGGCCTCGCAGCCGTGCGCCAGCGCGGCCGTTCGCTTCGCCTCGCTGCCGACGACGCCGATGACACGCGCGCCGAGGCTCGCGGCCCACTGCGACGCGATCGTCCCGACGCCCCCCGCTGCCGCGTAGAGCAGCACCCAGTCTCCCTGCCGCACCTGGTAGCTGCGGTGCAGCAGAAACCAGCTCGTCAGACCCTTCAGCATGACCGCGGCCGCCGTGTCGTCGGCGATCGCATCCGGCAGCCGCACGAGCCAGCGCGCGTCGATGACTCGCCTTTCGCTGTAAGCATCGAGCGGAGGGGGCGCGGCGTATGCCACCCTGTCGCCGGCGGCGAAGCCCTCGACCCCGGGGCCGACGGCCACGACCCTGCCGGCGGCCTCGCCGCCGAGCCCGCTCGGCAGCGGGATCGGGTAGAGGCCGGTGCGGTAGTAGGTGTCGACCATGTTCAGGCCGATCGCGCCGTGCTCGACGATCGCCTGGCCGGGTCCCGGCTCCGGAACGTCGACGTCGCGAAAAATCAGCACTTCGCATCCGCCGAAGCGGTCGATCCTGATGGCGCGTGTCATCGGTCGAATCCCTTGCGCAGTTACAATCCCCTGACCCGCCGTCAAAATACACCAAGCCATGCAAGAGCACCTATTGATCGTCGGCGCGGGACAGGCCGCCGCGCAGGCCGTCGCGTCGCTGCGGCAATACGGTTACGAAGGCCGGATCACGCTGGTCGGCGACGAGACGCACGCGCCGTACCAGCGCCCGCCGCTGTCGAAAAAGTATCTTGCAGGCCAGATGCCGCGCGAGAGGCTGGCCCTGCGGCCGGCGCGCTTTTACAGCGGCAAAGGCGTGGAGCTCGTGCTCGGCGCGCACGCCGTCGAGCTGAATCCGGGCGCTCGGAAGGTTCGCCTGGACGACGGGCGCGCGCTCGACTACGACCGGCTCGTGCTGACGACCGGCAGCCGGGTCCGGCGGATGGACGTGCCGGGCGCAACCCTCGCCGGCGTCCATTACCTGCGAACGATCGACGACGTCGACGGCATCGCCCCCGCCCTGCGTCCCGGAGCCAGCCTCGTGCTGGTCGGCGCCGGCTATATCGGGCTCGAGGTCGCGGCCGTGGCCGCCAGGCTGGGTGTGCGCGTGATCGTCCTCGAAGCCGGAGAGCGGGTCATGAGCCGCGTCGTGTGCCCGCTCGTGTCGGAATATTACGACCGGCGCCACCGCAGCGAAGGCGTCGAGCTGCATTGCGGCGCGACCGTCACGTCTTTCGTCGGCCGCGAGCGTGTCGAGGCGGTCGAGACGGCTGACGGCACCCGCCATGCCTGCGACCTCGTCGTCGTCGGCATCGGCGTCGTGCCGAACGTCGAGCTGGCCGAGGCCGCGGGTCTCGCCTGCGCGAACGGGATCGCCGTGGACGAGCATGCGCGGACGGCGGACGAGCGCATCGCCGCGGCCGGCGACTGCACGAGCCTGCCGCACCCGCTGGCCCCGGGCCGAGTCAGGCTCGAGTCGGTCCAGAATGCTGTCGAGCAGGCCAAGGCCGCCGCGGCGAGCCTCGCCGGGACGCCGCGGGCGTACACCGACGTTCCCTGGTTCTGGTCGGACCAGTACGACGTGAAGCTGCAGATCGCGGGTCTCGCGGAGGGCGCCGACGCGATGGCCGTCCGGGGCGACCCCGCCGCCGGCAGTTTCGCGGTCTGTCAACTGCGCGACGGTGTGCTGGTCGCCGTCGAGGCGGTGAACCGCCCGCGCGACTTCATGTTCGGCAAGCGCCTGATCGCGGCCGGCTGGAGCGGCACGGCGGCCGCGCTCGAAGATCCCGAGCTGGATCTGTCGACCCTGGTCCGGCCGGACAGCTGATCGGGCGGCAAAGCCGGCGCGAGGCCGCCTGGCGCTGCGACCGATATGCGTAAATGGCGCCGAGGCCGCGGGCTCGCAATCCGCCCGCCGGGTGGGGCCGCGGCAGACGCGGTCGGCGTCTAGTCGGCGGCCGCGGCGGCTGTCTCCTCGACGGCGTGACCGGGATCGTTCGAGACGAGCCTCAGGTGAAGCTCGCCCCTGAATCTTTCGAAGCCGCCGTCGCGGCTGAACGCGTCGAGCTCGAAGCGCTCGACCGCGCTGCCCTGTTGCACCTCGAAACGGCCCGTCGCGCCGACGATCAGCGCGGTGCCGCGCACGCCGGGCCCGTCCGTAGTGCGATAGGTTCGCGGCCCTGCCCACGGCCGGCCGAGCCACGCCGGCAACAGATTCTCCTTGATCGCAGGCCACACGTTGCTGTGCCCGAGCACGAGCAGCGAGCCCTCGCCGGGCACGGTCAGCAGCCAGTTGTCGTCGATCAGGACTCCCGCTTCCAGCAGGTTCGTGCCGGCCGATGGCACGGCAATCTTGGTCGCCGCGGCTACGGCAGGGCCGTCGCCCTCGCGGATCGCCACGAGTCCGGCCAGCGTCGTGCTGATCGAGCTCTCCCACAGCTCCTCGACGCCTGCAGGCCGAGCCGGCACCGGCGCTTTCCCCGCGTGCGTCAGGACCAGCACGTCGTCGGACGGAAAGTCGTAGCGCAGCACGCGGTCGAATGCGCCCGCCTCGGCCGGCGGGGCAGCCGTCAGCGGATTCACATACACGAGGCCCCCACACGCGGCGGCGCCGAGGGCGAGACCTGCGACCGCAACGAATCCGTGCTTGATGCTCATCGGCTCACTCGGAGAAGGCGGTGAGGCCC
>JAFGNC010000158.1 GCA_016927175.1 Gammaproteobacteria bacterium
ACGATCCGGTCCCCGACCTGCCGTTGCAGGAATACGTCCCGCAGCAGGTCGCCCGAGACCTCGCGGGAGTAGACGACGGTATCGCCGGAGTCCGGCGAAGCAAAGCGCCCGGCTTCCAGCACGCCGAGCTGCAGCGCCTCGCGGGCGTTCTCCTTGATCTCCTCGATCCTGCGGCTCGCGTCCGGCGTCTGGATCAGCGCGAGCCAGCTGATCACCCCGGCCAGCAGCGCCGTCAGCAGCACCACCGGCCCGAGCAGCCGGACCGGACCCACGCCGCAGGCCGACAGCGCGGCCATCTCGGAGTCGCGGCTGAGACGGGCGAGCGCGAGCAGGACGCCGAGGAACAGCCCTATCGGCGCGAGCAGGGTCAGGTAGCGCAGGGAGGTCAGCCCGAGAATCGAGAACACGGCGTCTTTCGGCAACTCGTCCGCCGCGGCCTCCCCGAGGATCTGAGCGAACTGGTTGCTCATCAGGATCAGGAACAACGTCGCGACGACGACGAGCAGCACCGCCACGCACTCGCGGAAGACGTAGCGGCTGATCAGACTCACTTAGCGCTTCACTCCACGATTACGGTGACGTACGGCCGCCGATCCACCCCTGCTGGCGGCGTTGCTCGGCGCTCGCATATTCCCGATGTGCTCGCGCCCTGCCAGCCGGCCGCCTCGACGCCCATACGCCACCGTAACTGCGGAGCGAAGCACTCGCGGCGTCCGTTTTCAGTAACTTGCGCGAATCTAGTACACTAGCCGGCAGTGCCGACGCGGGCAACAACGATAACACAGGCGCCGCCGGCGGCCGCTCGGCGCGCGCGGCTCGCATCCGCCGGCACGTTGTGATTCGCGAACCGACGCTACCTGATCGTCGACGAAGGCCTCGCACAGCTGGAGGAGTACTGCATGGAGTTTTCCGTCAAAACCGGATCGCCGGGCAGCCAACGAACGGCCTGCGCCATCGTGCCGATTTTCGAGGGCGCCCTGCGCGGCGCCGCGAAAGAGCTGGACGCCGCGGCCGGCGGAGCGCTACGGCAGCTCGTACGCGGTAAGGACGCCTCCTCCAAGCTCGGCAGCACGCTGCTGGTCCCGCACACGTCGGGCGGCCCCGCGGCGCGCTGGCTGCTCGTCGGCTGCGGCAAGGCGGACGAGTTCGACTGCAAGCGCCTGGCGACTGCGCTGAACGCGGCGCTGAACGCGTTGAAAGGCAGCAGCGTGCGCGAAGCGATCAGCTACCTGACGTACGAGCCGCCCGGCGGGCTCGACCCCTACTACGCCGCGCGGCTCAGCGTGGAGACGGCGCGCGGCGCGACGTACCGCTTCGAGGAGCTGAAGAGCAAGAACGACGACAAGAAACCGCGCATCGGGCGCATCGGCATCGCGGTCGGCGCGTCCGGCGACGCGCAGGAAGCCCGCCGCGGCATCCGCGAGGGCACCGCGATCGCGAACGGCGCGGACGTCGCGCGCGATCTCGGAAACCGCCCGCCGAACGTCTGCACGCCGACCCACCTTGCGGACGTGGCGCGCGAGATCGGCGGCCGCTGCCAGAACATGAAGGTCGAGGTCCTGTCGGAGCGCGAGATCGAGAAGCTCGAGATGGGCGCATTTCTGTCCGTGACGCAGGGCACGGAGGAGCCGGCGCGGCTGATCGTCATGCATTACAGCGGCGCCGCAAAGGACTCGAAGCCCGTCGTGCTGTGCGGCAAGGGCATCACGTTCGACACGGGCGGCATCTCGCTGAAGCCGCCGCCGAAGATGGACGAGATGAAGTTCGACATGTGCGGCGCAGCGGGCGTCATCGGCGCGATGGCGGCGATCGGCGAGCTGCAGCCGCGGCTGAACGTCGTCGCGGTCGTGCCGACCTGCGAGAACATGCCGAGCGGCCGGGCGACGCGGCCGGGCGACATCGTCAGGAGCATGTCGGGCAAGACGGTCGAGATCCTGAACACGGACGCCGAGGGCCGGCTGATCCTGTGCGACGCGCTGACGTACGCGAAGCGCTTCGAGCCGCGCCTGATGATCGACGTCGCGACGCTGACGGGCGCCTGCGTCGTCGCGCTCGGCCATCTGCACACGGCGGTCTTCTCGAAGGACGACGATCTTGCGGCGGGTCTGCTCGAAGCCTCGCGCCGATCGCTGGATTCCGCGTGGCGCATGCCGATAGACGACGAGTACGGCGAGTCGCTTGCGAGCAACTTCGCCGACTTCGCCAATGCCGGCAGCCGCGAGGGCGGCGCCAGCGTCGCAGCCGCCTTTCTCGCGAAGTTCGTCGACGGGACGCCCTGGGCGCACCTCGACATCGCCGGGGTCGCGTGGCGCGCGAACGCGAACAAGGGAGCGACCGGCCGCCCCGTACCGCTGCTCGTGGACTTCCTGCTGCACGTCGAGGACGCGTGACGTCGATCGACTTCTACATACTTCGCAGCACGTCGGACGACGCCCGGCTCGAGCTTGCCTGCCGTATCGCGGAAAAAGCGATGCTCCGCGAGCAGCACGTGTTCATCTGCCCCGCCTCGCAGGCCGAGGCGCGGCGGCTGGACGAGCTGCTGTGGACGTTCTCGCAGGGCAGCTTCGTGCCGCACCGCGTCGTGACGTCGGAGGAGCAGGAGCAGCCCCCGGAGCCGGTGCTGATCGGCCACGGCGCGGCGCCCATGAAGGAACCGCTGACAGACCGCTGGGACGTGCTGATCAATTTGTCGAGCGACGTGCCGGAGTTCTTCAGCCGCTACACGCGCGTTGCCGAGGTCGTCGACTCGGAGGAGCAGCGCCGCGAGCGCGGCCGCGAACGCTACCGCTATTATCGCGACAGAGGATATACGTTGAACACTCACCAGGTTTGAGCGCGATGCACGAGTATCCCGACGCCCGGATCCCGGTGCTGACCGACGTCGTCGCCGCCACGGGCGACGCGCCGGACCGGCGGCCCTCGGAAGTCGAGACGCTCGTCGCCGAGCTTCAGACCCGGCTGGCCGCCGACACTTTTTCGTTGACCGAGGAGATCCTGCGCACCTCGTTCGCCGAGATGGAGGCCGGCCTGTACGAGCAGATCTCGGCGCGCCTGCGCGAAGCGCTGCCGGAGCTGATCGATTCGGTGCTGAGGGAGCACCTGGACACGGACGCGGACGCGAAGGATCAGAGGGACCGACAGTGAGCAAGGGATATCGCCCGGCGGACATCGAGTCGCGGCATTACGCGCGCTGGGAAAAGGCCGGCTACTTCCAGCCGTCGGGCGGCGGCGCGCCCTATTGCATCGTGATACCGCCGCCGAACGTGACCGGCACGCTGCACATGGGGCACGCCTTCCAGCATACGATCATGGATGCGCTGACCCGCTACTACCGCATGCGCGGGCGCCGGACGCTGTGGCAGCCCGGCACGGACCATGCCGGTATCGCGACGCAGATGGTCGTCGAGCGCCTGCTGAACAGCGAAGGCACGTCCCGGCGCGAGGTCGGCCGCGAGGAGTTCGTGCGCCGCGTCTGGGAATGGAAGGAACGCTCCGGCGGCACGATCGGCTCGCAGATGCGCCGGCTCGCCGCGTCCGTAGACTGGTCGCGGGACCGCTTCACGATGGACGAGGGCCTGTCGCGCGCCGTCATCGAGGTGTTCGTGCGGCTGTACGAGGAAGGCCTGATTTATCGCGGCAAGCGGCTCGTGAACTGGGACCCGGTGCTGCACACGGCGCTGTCCGATCTCGAGGTGCTCGGCAGCGAGGAACAGGGCAAAATCTGGCGCTTCCGATATCCGATATCGGGCGAAGCAGGCTATCTCGTCGTCGCGACGACGCGCCCCGAGACGATGCTGGGCGACACGGCCGTCGCCGTGCACCCGGACGACGAGCGCTACCGGCATCTGGTGGGCAAGACGGTTAATCTGCCGCTCGCCGACCGGCCGATCCCGATCGTCGCCGACGACTACGTCGATCCCGAGTTCGGCACCGGCTGCGTCAAGATCACGCCGGCGCACGACTTCAACGACTACGAGGTCGGGCTGCGGCACGACCTGCCGATGATCAACATTTTCGACGAGAACGCGGCGCTGAACGATGCGGCGCCTGCGTCCTACCGAGGTCTCGACCGTTTCGAGGCGCGAGAGCGCGTCGTCCGCGACCTCGACGCGCTCGGCCTGCTCGACGGCATCGACGACCACACCGCGATGATCCCGCGCGGCGACCGCAGCGGCGCAGTGGTCGAGCCTTATCTGACCGACCAGTGGTACGTACGTACGAAGCCGCTCGCCGAGCCCGCCGTCGAAGCCGTCGAACAGGGCCGCGTACGATTCGTGCCGGAGAACTGGGACAAGACCTATTACGAGTGGATGCGCAACATCCAGGACTGGTGCATCTCGCGTCAGCTGTGGTGGGGGCACCGGATTCCGGCCTGGTACGACGACCAGGGCCGGATCTTCGTCGGCCGCGACGAAGCCGACGTACGGGCGAAGCACGGGCTCGGCGACGACGTGACGCTGCGCCAGGACGAGGACGTGCTCGACACGTGGTTCTCCTCCGCGCTGTGGCCGTTCTCGACGATGGGCTGGCCGGACAAGACGCCGGAACTCGCCCGCTTCTATCCGACGAGCGTGCTCGTCACCGGCTTCGACATCATCTTCTTCTGGGTCGC
>JAFGNC010000159.1 GCA_016927175.1 Gammaproteobacteria bacterium
CCGTTCACGCAGGCGGACTCGTCGCTGACGCGGCGCTTCAGCGGCAGCGGCCTCGGCCTCTCCATCTGCCGCGCCCTGAGCCGCGAGCTCGGCGGTGAAGTGACGGTCGCGACGCGCGAAGGTTCGGGGAGCACGTTCACGCTGACGATTCCGGCGGGCGAAGGGCGTGACGACGAGGCCTTCGAGCCGGTGACGCGCGCGGGCACCGCAGCCTCACCGCACGCGACGCCGACGCTGCGCTCGCGCGTGCTCGTCGTCGACGATCACGCCGATATGCGTTCCCTCGAACAGACGATCCTCGAGGAGGCGGGCGCCGACGTGGCGCTGGCCGTCGACGGCGAGCAGGCGCTCGCCGAGGTGGCCGCGGCGGAAGCGCGTTCGGAGCCCTTCACCGCCGTGCTGCTCGACATGCAGATGCCGGTCCGCGACGGCTATTCGACGGCCACGGAGCTGCGTAATCGCGGCTATTCGGGCGCGATCATCGCCGTGACCGCGCATGCGCGCAAAGGGGACGAGCTGCGCTGCCGCGCGTCGGGCTGCGACGACTATCTGAGCAAGCCGATCGAGCGGGCGCGCCTCGTCGGTGTAGTCGCTCACTACGCGCAGGACGTCGTGCGGGCGGAGCTGAGAGCACAGCGCAGACCGCACGCGCCCGGCGACTAGGAAAGCTCTGCCGGCACGCGCTACAGCACTTGCGCCGCCCGCATCACGGCCTCGCATTTCGAGCGGATCTCGGCCGCGACCTCGAAGGGGTCGCCGTCGACGAGCTCCGCCCGGAACAGCTCGACCGACAGCGGGCCGGCATATTCCTTCTCGGCGAGCTTGCGCAGGATTCGCTCGAGCGGAGCGATCCCGTCGCCCGGTATCAGCCTCCAGTCGTTGTCGATCAGCTCGCGAGGGCCGGACTTCAGGTCCTGGAAGTGCACGTGCGCGAGCTCGCCCGGCTCGAGCAGATCGAGGTCCTCGAACTTGCCGAGACCTGACCAGAAGTGGAAGAAGTCGAGCATCGGCCGCACGTTCGGGTGATCCGCCTCGCGGATCACCCGCAGGGCCGAAGGCAGCGTCGCGAGATGGGTCGACGTGCGCGCGAACTCGAGCATCGCGGTCAGTCCGTGGTCACGAGCGATTTCGCCGACTTCGCGGATGCAGTCCGGCGTCGCGGCAAAATCCTCGGCCGTGACCGGCCGGCCCGTTATCGACGGACAATAGATCTTCTCGAGCCCGAGCGACGCGAACTGCCCGCAGCGCCTGCGCCAGGTCTCGAGCGATGCGGCGCGCTCAGGTCCCGGGATCCAGACGTCGGGCAGCACGGCAGCGGCTGACACGGGCGTCAGATCGAGATCGAGCAGAACCTGCCGTGCGGCGACAAGCGTGTCGCTCCGCAGAAACTCATCGAGCAGCGTGTCCGTCAGCTCGGCATAACGTATTCCGGCGCGCGCCCAGCCCTCGAGGGAGCCGCGGTAGCCCGCGCCGCGGGACGTGTTCTGGTGGATGGCCAGCTGCATGGTTCGCGCGGGAGGCGTCTGGGCGTGGAGCGCTCGGCTCCGGACAGCCGCGCTGAGCCCCGCCGCGAGCGGAACTGCGAGCAAGGTGCGCCGATTGAGCATGTTCGCCTCCGGCCGGCTCAAAGAAAGGACTGCGTCGCTACGATCTCGGTCAAACGGCAGTAGTGCCAGTGCGGATTCGCCGGCGTCCACGAGCCGCTGCGTTCGCCGCTGCAGCACGATGTCGGCCCTCCCTTCCGGGCGAACCAGCCGTGAGCGGCCGACCCGATTGTCCCGAGGCGGCTGGTGCCGCGCAACCCACACGGCTACTCTACCCGCAGAACGACAAAGGGAGACCACCATGACGGCACGGCACGCGCACCGCTTGCTCCTGACCTCGGCATTCCTGCTCGGCTTCGTAACCTGCGGCGCCAACGCATTCGACGCGACGAGCCCGGGCGAAGTCGGCCTGTCGGCCGAGCGCCTCGAACGGCTCGACGCTGCGCTCGAAAGTTATGTCGAGGACGGCCGCCTCGCCGGCTCCGTCGTGCTCGTCGCGCGCCGCGGCGACATCGCACACCTGCGCGCTTTCGGCGAGCGCGACCGGGAGTCGAACAGCCCGATGCGCGAGGACGCGATCTTCCGGATCGCGTCGCAGACCAAGGCGATCGTCAGCACGGCCGTGCTGATGCTGCAGGAACGGGGCGAGCTGCTGATCGGCGATCCGGTCGGCAGGTATCTGCCGGAGTTCACCGAGACGACGGTCGCCGTGCCGAAGCCGGACGGCGGTTACGACGTCGTCGAAGCGTCGCGCCCCGTCACGATCCGCGACCTGCTGACCCACACGTCCGGCTTCGGCTACGGGACGGGCGTCGCGGCCGACGCGTGGGCCGACGCCGGCATCCAGGGCTGGTATTTCGCGGACCGCGACGAGCCGATCGGCGACACGATCTCGCGGCTCGCCGGGCTGCCGGCGGACGCGCAGCCGGGCGAGAGCTGGATCTACGGCTACAACACCGACATCCTCGGCGCGCTGGTCGAGCGCGTGTCCGGTCAGCCGCTCGACCGGTTCCTCGCCGACAACATCTTCGAGCCGCTCGGCATGAGCGACACGCATTTCTATCTGCCTCGCGCCAAGCGCGACCGCCTCGCGAGCGTGTACTCGAGCGCCGAGGGCGGCATCGAGCGGGCCGAGGGTACCGGCTCGATCGGCCAGGGCGCATACGTCGACGGGCCGCGCGAGAGCTTCTCCGGCGGCGCCGGCCTGCTGTCCACCGTCACGGATTACGCGCGCTTCCTGCAGATGCTGCTGAACGGCGGCGAGCTCGACGGTGAGCGTTTGCTGAGTCCGAAGACCGTCGAGCTGATGACGACCAGCCACCTCGGCGACGACGTCGAGTTCCGTCCCGGCGAGGGCTTCGGTCTCGGCTTCTACGTGGTCGAGGACGTCGGCGCGCGCGGCGTGCCGGGCTCGGTCGGGGAGTACGGCTGGGGCGGCGCCTACCACAGCACCTACTGGGTCGATCCCGAGGAAGAGCTGATCGTCGTGTACATGTCGCAGCTGATTCCGGCCACCGACATCGACGACCAGGCGAAGCTCCGCGCGCTGGTGTATCAGGCCATCGTCGACTGAGCGAAAGCCGCGGCGCCGGCAACGTCTGTCCATCGTCGTCGGCGCGGCTTTCGGGTACGGCTCCGAGATGCTCGCGGGCCCTGATTTCCGAAATCGTGCCCCGAGGGCCGGAACCGCGACGCCGCAGCGACGGCCGCACCCCCCGGTTCCCAAGGACTTCCGGTAGAGCGAAGAGCCCGCCCCACCGGGCCATCTCAGCGATTGCAGGCATTCGGCGCACCCCATACTATCCTTATAAACAAGGAGCGCGCTGCGCATGCGTGCGCGCGAGGGGGAAGCTGTGAAGATCAACGCAAGCCTGGCGTGGGGCGGCCTCGCAACGGCCATTCTGACCGTGCCTTTCGTCGCCTCGGCGCAACCGAGAGCTTTCGGCGGCGGCTACGGGCCTCCGCTCGAAGTGGTTCCGCCGCCGAAAGAATTCGCGACGTCCGAGGAGCATTACGCCTATCTTCTGGAGCAGGCGAACGGCGGCACGGAGCATACGCTGACCTCGGTACCGCGGTGGGACGGCCTGTGGGTCACGGCCGGCAACACGCATATGGCGAGCTTCATCACGACCGGCAACTTCGATGGCGAAGTCCGCGAAGGCGTGCTGACGCCGGAGTACGAGGAAGCGTACAAGGAGCGCTGGCGGCAGCAGATCGAGGACGGTCAGGTCCACTACGACCGGCTGAGCCACTGCGAGCCGCCCGGCATGCCGCGGTTCCTGCTCGAGCCGTACTCGCACGAGTTCATCAACCTGCCGGACCAGTCGTATCTGATCAACGACTTCGGCCCGTCGATCCGTCGCGTGCACATCGGCGAGGAGCACAGAAACCTGACAGGCACGCATTCCTGGTACGGCGATACGATCGGGTTCTGGGACGGCGACCGGCTCGTCACGAACACGAAGTTCCTGTACCCGGCCGACTTCACGCGATGGTCGCCGATGACGAGCAACCAGTTCGAGACCGTGGAGATCTGGGAGCTGAAACGCTATCCCGACGGGGTCGAGCGAATCGAGGTTCAGGCGACGTTCTACGACTCCTTTGCGTTCGTGAAACCGGTCAGTGCCGTCTACGCATTCCGGCGCGCGACCGAGCTCGAGGAGGCGGGATATCGCGTGGCGCACTGGGAGTGCGAGCAGACGAGCAACTCGTTCCTCGATGAGAACGGCCTTACGAACTTTCACCTGCCGGGCGAAGAAGGTTTCAACGACGGGCGCGGCTCGACGATGTTTCCGGAGCTGCCGGGGCAGTCCCGGGATCCGATCTACAACACCACGCTTCCGACCGCGACGACGAGCTCAGAAGGAGACGCCCGATGACGAAAACGTTCAGCTTGCTGTCGGCCGTGCTTACCGCGGCAGTGCTCGGCGGAACGGCGAACGCCCATCACTCCTTCTCGATGTTCGACCGCGAGACGGAGGTCGTCACGACGGGCACCGTCGTCCGCTGGGCTTTCAATAATCCGCACTCCTGGCTGTACATCAACGTCGCGAACGACGACGGCACGCAAACCCTGTGGAGCTTTGAGGGGTCGTCGCCGACCTCTCTGATCGCCCGCGGCATCACGGGCAGCACGTTCGAGCCCGGCGACACCGTGCAGCTGATGTTCTGCCCGTTGCGCGACGGGCGCCCGGGCGGCGCGATCGGCTGGGCGAAGCTCGCGGACGGCAGCTTCGTGAACCCGGCCGACGGCGGGTGCAGCGGCAGCGAAGAAGCCCAGCAGCGCTGGCAGGCGTGGCTCGCGGAAGGCTACACGTCGAGCACGGAAGCGGCGAAGGGGCAATGAGCGCAGGCTCGCTGCCCGTCGCCGGCATCGCGCTAGCGGCTTTCTTCGTCGGCATCGCCGCGGCGCAGGACGTGCCGAAGCTCGAGCCTCAGGACTACCTCGAGATCCGGAACCTGATCGATGCCTATCCGCAGATTCTCGACAACTGCACGAACAACGGCCGCGATTACGCCGACCTCTTCACCGAGGACGGCACTTTCGGCGTCTCCTCGACGTGGGGCGGCGGCGGCAAGATCTGGTTCCGCGGGCGCGAGGAGCTGAGGCGGGCCGGCGGCGGCGGCGAGAGCGAATGCCGGCCGCGAATGGAGTCGGCGGGCTATCACCTGACGATCAACCCGCTGATCACCCCCACGCCGGACGGCGCCAAAGCCGTCTCGACGCTGTTGACGATCGTCAACGACACGGACGATCGCGGCGACATCGTGCACTGGGAAGGCGGGTACGAGGATACGTTCGAGAAGACCGCCGACGGCTGGCGTTTCAAATCGCGTCTGCACGTGTGGCCGGAGATCGAATGGACCGACAGGCCGGAGGACATGCCGCCGCGGAACCTGGCGGACGAGTAGCTGGCGCCCCGGGGCTATTGCAACCGCTACGGCACGCACTCGAGCGCGGCACCCTCGCCGATCTCGACACCCTGATCACTTCGCACGGCTGAATCGCGCCAGGCGCGGCAGCCCGTGGCACCCGCTGCCCCGACAGCTGATGCGCCCGAAGAGGCTCCACGGGCGGAAGCCGTTGGCTTGGCCCTCCCGAAACTACCTTTTTTAACCCATCATAGTTGCACGATAGGTATGTTTAGGGTAGCTTTAGCAACTTCTAGCCGCCCTGCCGGATTGCCTACGGCCATGTCGCAGCAGTTCTTTTCCGTCGAACAGGTCGCCGAGCGACTCAACCTTCACGTTCGTACGGTCCGCGGCTACGTGCGCGACGGGCGCCTGAAGGCCGTGCGGATCGGCAAGCAATATCGGATCGCGCGCGAGGATCTCGAGGCGTTCACCGGACAGCCCGCAGGCCCCTCCGCGCGTGAAGCCGCGCCGCGCGCGCGGCACGTGGACGTCTCGAGCGTC
The DNA here is from genome assembly GCA_016927175.1 of Gammaproteobacteria bacterium. Taxonomy (GTDB): domain Bacteria; phylum Pseudomonadota; class Gammaproteobacteria; order Steroidobacterales; family Rariloculaceae; genus ZC4RG20. The sequence goes on from JAFGNC010000159.1 coordinate 5,961, forward strand.
GTGCAGATCGATGCGATCGGCCCCGACGAAGCGAGCCGCATCGCCAACGGTTTGATCGGCGCCGCCAACGGCCGCGGCCAGCACGACGACGCGCTGCGCGTCGATGCCGTTTACGACGAGGAGCGGGGTCGCCTGAAGGTGATCCTGACCGGCGGTCTGGCTCCCGTCGTGTCGCTGCTGCAGCTCGTCGATCTCTACCAGCAGCAGCGATGAGCGCCGGCGCGCCCGTTTCGCCGAGGGACCACGCCATGCAGAGCACCATGATAGAAACCCGCGCCCTGCGGAAGACGTTCAAGACGCGGCAGGGCCGGGAGGTGCGAAACGTGGAAGCGGTGCGCGGCGTCGATCTTCGGGTCGACGGCGGGGAGATCTTCGGTTTCCTCGGGCCGAACGGCGCCGGCAAGACGACGACGCTGCGCATGCTCGCGACGCTGATCACGCCGGATGACGGGAAGGCCGTGATCGCCGGCGCGGACCTGCTGGCGGCGCCGGGGGAAGTCCGCCGCCGCATCGGCTACGTGGCGCAGGGCGGCAGCACGTGGGACGACGTGACTGCGCGGGAGGAGCTCGTCATGCACGCGCGGATGTACGGCATCGCCAAGGCCGAGGCGCACGAGCGCGCCGCGGCGGCCCTCGCGGCGTTCGACCTCGCCGAGTACGCGGACCGCAAGTGCAGGACCTACTCCGGAGGCCAGCGCCGGCGCGTCGACATCGCGCTCGGCATCATCCACGGCCCGAAGGTCCTGTTCCTCGACGAGCCGACGACCGGCCTCGACCCGCAGAGCCGCGCGCGGATGTGGGACGAGATCCGGCGGCTTCGCTCGGAAGGCATGACGGTCTTCATCACGACGCACTATCTCGACGAAGCGGACGCGCTGTGCGACCGGATCGCGATCATCGACCATGGCGAGATCGTCGCCGAAGGCACGCCGGCAGCGCTGAAGCGCGAGATTTCCGGTGACGTCGTATCCGTCGGGCTCGGCTCCGCCGCGGAGGTCGCGGAGGCCGGCGACCGCGTGCGCGCCGCGGCCGCCGCGCTCGAGTCGGAGCCCTACGTGCGCAGGCTCGAGACGCACAACGAGGGGCTGCGTCTGCTCGTCGATTCGGGCGCGACGGCGATACCGCACGTCGCGCGAGCGCTCGATCGTGCCGGCGTGGCGCTCGACTCGATCGAGGTGCACAGGCCGAGCCTCGACGACGTCTTCCTGGCCAAGACAGGCCGTTCCTTGAGGGAGAGCTGAAACGTGAAGCTGCTTCGCGACACATGGCTGATCTTTCAGCGACAGGCGCTGCTGCAACTGCGCCAACCGGTCTGGGTGCTGGTCGGAATCTTTCAGCCCGTCATGTACCTGCTGCTGTTCGCGCCGCTGCTCGCGCCCGCGCTCGAGGGACCGCTCGGCGTCGACAGCAGCGCCGAGGTCTACGCCGTCTTCGTGCCCGGACTGCTCGTGCTGATCGCGATCTTCGGCGGGCTGTTCCAGGGCTTCGGCCTGATCGCGGAGCTGCGGGCCGGCATCATCGAAAGATCGCGCGTGACGCCGGTCAGCCGTCTCGCGCTGCTGCTCGGCCGATCGCTTCGCGACGCGGCGGTGCTCGTCGTGCAGGCGGCGATCATCACCGTGCTCGCAATCCCTTTCGGGCTCGCGGTTCGGATCGGCGATCTGCTGCTCGCCTATCTGATGCTGGCACTGATCGCACTGATGACGTCGTCCGTATCGTACGGCGTCGCGCTGAAGCTGCGTTCCGAGAACGCGCTCGCGCCGTTGATGAACACGGTTGCGCAGCCGGTCTTTCTGCTGTCGGGCATCCTGCTGCCGCTCGCGCTGGCGCCGGAGTGGCTGCAGAGAATCGCCGCGTTCAATCCGTTCTCCTGGGCAGTCGAAGGGACGCGTGAGCTGTTCGCCGGCAATCTCGGCGCCGACAGCGTGTGGCAGGGGCTCGCGATCACTGCCGTGCTCGCCGCGCTGGCGGTCGTGTGGGCTGCGCGTGCGTTCGCGCGCAGCGTGAGGTGAACC